>NZ_CP011029.1:600000-779695 GCF_002221525.1 Pseudoalteromonas espejiana DSM 9414
CCGCCAATTAATGGATACTAAAAATGATGCGTTAAATACCTCATTACAACCTTTAATGAATTGGTTATTCTGCGAGCCAAACCCTATTGCTATTAACACCGCAATGATGATGACTGGCGCAGTATACCCGGTATTTAGATTACCGTATTTGCCACTGAGTGATGAGCAGCAAGCTCAAGGCGAAATATTAATTAACGAACTTAACGTTGATGATATTGTTGGCACCAAGGCAGAAGTATTAAATAACGACAATGTATTAATTTTATCTTAAGTTTTTTAATTATAGGCAGTAATCACTAACTGTTGACTCAATTTTACTGTATAATTTGCGACCCTTGATAATGTGGCCGCAGGTTATACAGCATGAATTTTAAATCTTTTAGTTTTGCCCCTGAACTTATTCAGGCGTTAGACGAACTTAATTACCACACCCTTACGCCCATTCAGCGTTCAGCTATTCCGGCTGTACGTAAAGGTAAAGACGTTTTAGCAAGTGCCCAAACAGGCACGGGTAAAACGGCAGCGTTTGCTTTACCTATCATCCAAAAATTATTTGAATCAGAGCACAGCACAACAAATGCACCCAGTGCATTAGTACTTGCGCCAACGCGTGAGCTTGCAGAGCAAATAGCTAATAACTTTAAAGCTTACGCAAAACACACTCCTTTAAAAGTAGTGAGCTTGTTTGGTGGTGTTAATACAGCAGGCCAAGCTAATTTACTAAAAGACGGTGTAGATGTTGTTGTTGCAACGCCTGGGCGCTTACTCGATCACATTCGATTAGGTAATTTGAGCCTTGCAAGTGTTAAACACTTAGTACTTGATGAAGCTGACCGCATGCTTGATATGGGCTTTATTGAAGATATGCAAAGTGTTATTAAAAGCTGTGACGAACAGCGTCAAATTTTACTTTTCTCGGCTACGTTCCCAGCTGCGATTAAACAGTTTGCTTCTAAAGTATTAAAACAGCCTGAAATTGTGCGTGTTGACCAAACTAACAGCACAGCAAGTACCGTACAGCACGTTGTGTACCCAGTAGAAGAGCGCCGTAAACAAGAGCTTCTTTCAGAGCTGATTGGTAAAAAGAACTGGCAGCAAGTACTTGTATTTGTAAACATGAAAGAAACAGCCGATGAGCTTGTAAAAGAGCTTAATCTAGACGGTATTCCTGCCACTGTATGCCACGGCGATAAGTCGCAAGGTAACCGCCGACGTGCGCTTCGTGAATTTAAAGAAGGCAAAGTACGTGTTTTAGTGGCAACCGAAGTTGCAGCACGTGGTATTGATATTGATGGCCTCCCACGTGTAATTAATATTGATTTACCGTGGCTTGCAGAAGATTACGTACACCGAATTGGTCGTACAGGTCGTGCTGGTAATCAAGGCCAAGCAATTTCGTTTGTAAGCCGTGAAGAAGAAAATACTTTATTTGAAATAGAAGCATTAATTGGTCAAAAAATTAAGCGTGTATATTTAGAAGGTTACGAAGTAAGTAGCCGTGAAGTACTTATAGACAAAATTGGTAAAAAGCCAGCGCACTTACGCCGTAGCCGCACTAATAAGCCTACAGGGCAAGCAACAGGCGAAGCACGTGCAGTAAATCGCTCGCGTATTTCAAATGTACGTAAAAGCTTAAAAGGCGCTAGGCTTACTCTTAAAAAGTAAGCTCAAACGTAAGTTTTAAGCATAAAAAAACCTGAGTTTACTCAGGTTTTTTTGTGACTCAATTTTTAAACAAAAACCCCACAAGGAGAGGTTTTTCGATTAACAACTTAAAGCGTGTTTAAGCGTTTTCTAGTATTGAAAGTGCAACTGCTTCAGCCGCTTTTATACCATCAATGCCTGCAGATAAAATACCGCCTGCGTAGCCTGCGCCTTCACCTGCTGGGTATAAACCTTTTGTATTAATGCTTTGAAAGCTTTTATCGCGTTTGATACTAATAGGTGATGACGTACGCGTTTCTACACCGGTTAACAAGCCATCGTTAGTTGAAAAACCACGAATTTGCTTATTAAATGCCGGTATGGCTTCGCGTATTGCATCGATAGCAAACTGCGGGAGTACTTTACCTAAATCGGTTAATTTAATGCCTGGTGTAAATGAAGGCTGTACATCACCTAAATCACCAGAGGCTTTACCTTTTAAAAAGTCGCCAATAAGTTGTGCAGGGGCATCATAATTACTGCCGCCTAATGCATAAGCCTGCTCTTCTAATTTACGCTGTAAATCAATACCTGCAAGCGGGTGACCAGGGAAATCTTTTTCTGGGTTAATACCCACAACAATGGCGCTATTTGCGTTACGCTCACTACGTGAATATTGGCTCATACCGTTAGTAACAACACGGCCTTCTTCAGAGGTTGCGGCTACTACAGTGCCACCTGGGCACATACAAAAGCTGTATACTGTGCGGCCATTATCACAATGATGAACGAGTTTGTAATCGGCTGAGCCTAAAATTGGGTTGCCTGCGTTATCTCCAAAACGGCACTCATCAATCATTGATTGTTTGTGCTCGATTCTAAAGCCAACAGAGAAGGGTTTAGCTTCTACATAAATACCTTTGTCGTGGATCATTTTAAAGGTATCACGAGCGCTGTGACCGACTGCAAGTACAACGTGACGAGTATCTAGTTTTTCACCATTTGAAAGTGTTAAGCCGGTTACTTGTCCATCATCTAAATGAATGTCATCTACGCGTGTGCTAAAGCGTATTTCGCCGCCAAGCTCTATAATACGCGCGCGCATTTTTTCAATCATAGTAACAAGTTTAAACGTACCAATGTGTGGCTTACTTACATATAGAATTTCATCCGGTGCACCGGCTTCTACAAATTCGGTTATAACTTTACGACCATAATGTTTTGGATCTTTTACTTGGCTGTATAGTTTACCGTCTGAAAATGTACCAGCACCACCTTCACCAAACTGCACATTAGACTCAGTGTTAAGTGTGCGTTTACGCCAAAAGCCAAAGGTGTCTTTTGTGCGTTCGCGTACTTCTTTACCACGCTCTAAAATGATCGGGTTAAAGCCCATTTGCGCAAGAACTAAACCCGCAAATAAACCACATGGGCCAAAACCAATTACCACAGGGCGCTCAGTAATATTAGCAGGTGCTTGCGCGACAAATTTGTATGAAGTGTCGGGCGCCGGTTTTACGTGCTGATCTTTAGAGAATGTATTTAGCAGTGCCTCTTCGTTATCTACTTCAATATCAAGAGTGTAAATAAGTAAAATAGCTGTTTTTTTACGTGCGTCGTAGCCACGTTTAAACACATTGTAGCTGTGCAATTGCTCAGGTTTTATTTTTAGTTTATCTACTATGGCTTGGCCTAGAGCATCTTCGTTATGATCAAGCGGCAGCTTTATTTCGGTTAAACGTATCATTAGTATCTCTTTTAGGTGTCTTAGCGGGTTTATTTCCGCTCACAATAAGAAGTGTAGGGCACGTAATGGCTTTACATTAAGGGCGCATATACTACGTTAAATTGGCCAATTATGGCACTTATTTATTGTGTTTTTAGTGTGGTTGGGTATGATCCGCGCCTTAGATGATTAATTATTGGGTTTTAACTGTTATGGCGTTTGTAGTCACCGAAAACTGTATTAAATGCAAATACACAGATTGTGTGGCAGTGTGCCCTGCAGATGCCTTTTACGAAGGCCCTAACTTTTTAGCAATAAGCCCAATAGATTGTATTGATTGCGGTTTGTGTGTACCTGAGTGCCCAGCAGAGGCAATTTATCAAGAAGACGAACTTCCAGAAGATCAAAAAGAATTTACGGAACTTAACGCTGAGCTTGCTTTAGTTTGGCCGCGTATTGTTGAAGTAAAACCAGCCCCTGATGAGGCAGACCAATGGAATGGTGTGGCTAATAAGCTTAAATTAATAGAAACCTAGCTTTTAAATTAATCCTTTAATATTAATTAGTTAAAATACTCAATATTTTTAGTATCAAACTATTAACAAATGTACTGACTTAAATTACACTCCGTAGATAAGTTTACCTTTTTAGGGTAAATATCTCTAAATGGATGTTTATGCAGTACTTTATAACTATAAAAAAACACTTGAGTGTTTTATTTGCACTTACTTTTGCACTTTTATTTACAACCCCACTATTAGCCGCTGAAAAAACGCAGTATTCGCTGTCACATATCAATACTGATATTACCGTTGATGGCGTACTTGACGAGCCTCATTGGCAAAATGCCACATTAGTGCCTATTGCGTTTCAAGATGAGCCAAACGAGAAGGGTATACCACCTGTTAAAACCGACGCCTACATGTACGAAGATGGCAGCAACTTATACGTTGCATTTGTAGCCGAAGACCCTCAGCCTAGCCAAATTACAGCGTCACTTCGTGATAGAGATACACTCTGGCAAGACGACACGGTTATTTTAATTATTGATACCTTTAACGACGAGCGTTCAGCTTACGAATTTTATGTAAATCCATTAGGCGCGCAAGGTGATACTCGAATGAGTGACACCGATGGTTGGCAGTCAGACCCATCTTGGGATGCAATATGGGATAGCGCAGGTAAAATTACTGAGCAAGGCTTTGTGGTTGAAATGCGCATACCTTTTAAGGCACTTAGATTTCCTGAAAATAAGCCCGACCTAACGTGGGGGTTTGCGGTGTTACGAAATTATCAGCGTGACGTGCTTTATCAACTTTCAAATATGGGTTTTGACCGAGATATAAAATGCAGCCTTTGTCAGTTTGATAAACTCCACGGTTTTAAAAATGTAAAAGCCAGTAAAAACTTACAACTAACGCCTACGCTTACAGCACTTAGACATGATTCAAAGCCAACCTTACCTGGCAATTGGGATAACGGCGATATTAATACCGAAGCAGGCCTAGATTTACGTTGGGGTGTTACTCAAGATGCGGTGATTAATGCAACAATTAACCCTGATTTTTCGCAAATAGAAAGTGATGCCTTAGAGCTTGATGTAAACACCACTTACTCAATATATTATAACGAAAAGCGACCGTTTTTTTTAGATGGGGCCTCGTATTTTCAAAGTAGCTTATTTGAACTACTTTATACCCGCACTATTGCAGAGCCTGAGGTAGGGGCAAAACTGACTGGCAAAACGGGGCAGCATAGCTATGCATTTATGTATGCAGATGACAATAACAGCAATATTTTATTGCCTACAAACCAAGGCTCTGGTTTTGCGATTTTAGAGGAAAAAACCCACGCAGCAGCTGCCCGTTATCAATATGATATTGGCGAGCAAGGTACAATAGGGCTTAGTACTACTCACAGAGAAAGTGATGATTACTACAATACGGTATTCTCTGTTGATGGCAGTTATTGGTTTAATCAATCAGATACGCTTGCCTACCAAGTAGCAACGGCTAATTCTAAAAACTCAGCGCTTTTAACGAATAATTATAATCTTGCTAGAAAACAGTCAGATGAAGCATACGCTATTGAATTCACGCGAGATAAGCGAGACTACAATGTGTCTGCAAGCTACGAAAATATTGGTGAAGACTACCGTACAGATTTAGGTTACCAAGAAAAAGTAGATTACGAAAAAGTTGGCCTTGTAGGTGGACAAACCTGGTACAGCGACGAGTCAGGCTTATTAACGTCATGGTCTTATGAGGCCGACTGGAATAAAACATGGGCTCAAAATGGCGACCTACTTGAAGATGAATATCAAGGGTTTATAACATTAAAAGGCCAAAAACAGTCTATTTTTGAAATTGGCTTACTGCATCGCTATGAGAATTATAACGATACTTTTTATAACCAAAATATTGGCTTTGTATACACGGGTTTTAAACCTAAAAATAATATATGGCTTTCGTTTTATGGTGAGTATGGCAGCCGTATAGATTACGCCAATGAGCAAATTGGCGACTCGTACGCTACACAAACCCAAGCTAAGTGGGATATAAACGATCACTGGCAAGTAGATGCTACGCATAACTACAGTGTGTTAGATAACCCACAAGGGGAGCGAGTTTATACCGCTAACTTATTAGATTTTAGGCTTTATTATAAATTTAGTATGCGCTCAATGCTTAAACTCATTTTACAATTTGAAGATATTGATAGAAATAAAGACGCGTATTTTTATCAAGTAAGTCACATAAATAAAGATTACGGCAGCCAATTGGTTTACTCGTACAAAATAAATGCGCAAACCTTATTTTACTTAGGGTACTCAGATAAAAGTTATCAAGACGATTCCCTAAAGCATGTTGAGCGTGATCAGCGAACATTTTTTACAAAAGTAAGTTATGCGTGGCAACTATAAATATTAAGTGATCCAAGAGATCGATTTTAACAAAGTGGTTTATTTTTATTCATCATACTTCTATACTAGAAACTGAAAATAGTTAGTTAGCTTATTATTATTGCTATGGTTTATTTATCTCATAATGCTTTAATGTACTGACTTTTAGTTGCTAAGGTATAAATGAGGAAGTAGCAAAGATGGATTTTTTGAGATGAATAAATTTAAACCCTTAGGCAACTTACTACTTATCTTAATTTTGTTTTGTTTTTGCTTAAATATAGAGCTTACAAATCAAATAAACCGCATAAACTTATTTAACTCTTCTGTAGATATACGCCGCTTCGAAATTATAGATACTAAACTAGAAATGGCACCTTGGTATAATCCTATTTTAAATGGCCACTACATAATACATCAACCTACAGCCGATTTTTTATTAGTAAAATCCACTGACTCAGAATTTATAGCCGCGGATGCTAATAAACTGATATTAATGACACTTACTTCACCTATTAACTTTATAATTGTGTGTATAGTGTTATTTGGTTTCTTTTCATTGCTGTGCAAAGAGCGAAAAAAAGCCAGCTATCACAAAAAAATAGCGCAGCTTAACACCAATGCCAATGAGCTACTTAACGCGTTTAACTTGCAAGTAGAGCCTGACAACTCATCGGGATTAAGCAATTTAAGCCACTCTATAAATAGCCTAAATATTCATGTGGCGACCTATTTAAAGCAAACCCAAACTAGTATTTGCCAAGATAAACTAACCTTACTTATTGACCGTCATGCCTACATAGAGCACATAGACAGACAAATTAACTTTACAGATAAAGAAAACCTTAAATGTGCTTTATTATTTATTGATTTAGATGGCTTTAAACAGGTGAATGACTCGTTTGGCCACAGTTTTGGTGATGAAATACTGGTACAGGTAGCGACGCGTTTAGCGAATGTTTTACGTCATCATAAATTAAGTAATATTAATGGCGCAAACCAACTTGAGCAAAACTTGTCACGTTTAGGAGGGGATGAGTTTTCAATTTTTATTGAGTCGGTCGATACTGAAAATAAAGTCATCGATATTGCAAAACATGTACTCAGCGAGCTTGAAAAAGACTTTGTACTAGGCAATAAAATAGTAAAAATTAGTGCCAGCATTGGTATTGCAGCTTACCCAGAAAGCGCCTCTACACCGCAGGCTTTGCTGCAACTTGCTGATGTTGCGATGTATCGCGCTAAAAGTGATGGTAAAGGTATTTTTAAAGTATATTCGCCCGAAATGGGCAATAAAATGCGCCGCTATCATTATTTACTTGAAGAATTACGCCTAGCCGTAGCATGTAAAGACTTTTACTTATCGTTTCAGCCAATAGTCCATGTAGAAGACTGCATGATTGAGTACTTTGAAGCGCTTACTCGTTGGGATCACCCTATAGAGGGAATGATTGCTCCGTCTGAATTTATTCCTATTGCTGAGGAGTCTAATCTAATTTTAGAGCTTGGCGATTGGATTATGTATGAATCATGTAGGCAAATGGCTGCTTGGCATAATGCCGGTATGCGTAAGGTAAAAATATCGGTTAACGTGTCGGGCGTCCAATTAAAGCACCGCTCAATCTTTGAATGGGTTATGAAAAACCTTAAAAATACTGGGTTACCTTCGCATTCATTAATGCTCGAAATAACTGAGTCTACATTTATTAAAGCAAGTAAAGGCATGATTGAAGAGCTTGAGCGCTTAAGAGAGCATGGGGTTACTATTGCAATTGATGATTTTGGTACCGGATTTAGCTCATTAAGCACATTAGCCGACTTACCTATAGATGTGATTAAAATTGATCGTTCGTTTATTTCTCAGGCTGATAAAAGCCAAAAGTACAACGATATACTCAATATAATTAGTGAACTAGGGCAAAAGCTTGGCCTTAAAATTGTAGCCGAAGGTGTAGAAGAGATAGAGCAGTTTGAGCTTGTTAAGCGCATGGGCGTAAGTTCTGTGCAAGGGTATTTAGTCAGCCGCCCAGAATCATCAGCTAATGTAGGTAATAAAGTACTGCGTAAAAATACCGGTAATTTATTTGCTGCAGGTACCAGTGCTTGGGAAATTACCTAGTTTCATAATATTACTTAAAAGCTAATGTACACTGTTCTCATTAAGAGAAGTTATGATTAAGCACAATTAAATATGAATGTAGTGTTTAAGTTGTACTGTTATTTGCTCTTAAAATACATGTTTAATTTATAATTAGTGTTAACTAACAAAGCTTATAAATAAAAAATGCCACTTATAAAAAGTGACATTTTTGTTTGTAGAATCTAACAACTACAATTTTATAAATCGAACGTGCGAGAAACAGCAAGCACAATACGCTCATCAGAAGTATCGTTATCTAAGCTTGTATTTTCTGCCGCTACTTCTATACCAAAACCTTCGTAGCTAGTTTGGTATGCTAAGCGGTAGTGATAATAAGATTTGTCACCCTTTGCTGGATCCCATATCCATTTGTCACCATCTAGCGAGTTTGAAATATCAAAGCTGGCACGTAGTGCATGGTTTTGAGCAAGCTCGTAGGTGTGTGCAAGCATAGATATTACATGACCTCCATCTTGACCGAAGTAATCCCAACTGTACCAAAAGTTAAGCTCAGTTTGGCCGTATTCACTTGCATAACCAAATTTAGTATAAGCTTCAGCGTAGTTATAATCGCTGTTATTACCTTGGTACGTGTAATACGCAATACCGTAATCAACACTTAATTCATCATTTAACTGCACATAACGCCCTAGGTATGCATCAAGTTCAAAATCAGTGTCATCACCAAAATCTACATTAGACGCCCATGCACCAGCGTAAACACCGTTATCGAAAGCGTAATCAAGGCTTCCTTGAATGGCAGGGTCGCTATCAGTTTGGCTTACACCGTTAAAGGTGTAATCAGAGGCTGCTGTAATGGTTGTTGACCAATCTGCCGCAGCTGTTGTTGATAAAAGTGCAAATGGTACTAATGCTACAAGTTGTTTTAGTTTGTTATTCATTGTTGATTTTCCTAATGTACAGTTTCTATTTTTGTATAATCAATTTTATTATCTTTTGGTGAGCTATCTATGTTCTTAACTGTTTTAAACTTGCTGTAACCAATAAAGCCTGCACAAACAAAGAATAAACCAATTACTAACGCACCAACCCATTGTATTTGTAAAAACTCTAGCTTAAATAATAAAGTAAGCAATGAAAGGGCAACTATATTTAGTGCCATATAGTTAAGCTTACCTAAACGTTTTACCGTTAAATTTAAGTTATCAGTATATAAGCGTATTAATGAATCAAGTGAATTGATTACAAACACAATACCTACAAACACCATCGCAAAGTTTTTAATACCTTGAGTTGGAATACCCATATCATGATAGTGATAAAGCACACTAAACCAGATTGCAATTGGGATTGAAGGGAATATTAGCATTGCACCTAACACTTGGTAAGTTTTAAGGCCGCCCACAAAGCGAGATGTAAATTGACCAATCATGATGCTCCACGCAAACCACCAAAATAGGTAAAACTCATGGTAATCGTTAAGTGGTAAAACAAACTGATTTATATTTGCAAAGTAAGTACCAATTTCGGCAAGGTTATTGGTAAATGACGACATTTCACTATCACCCATAACAAAAGCACCTGCCCACATAAAGGCAATTAATGCGATAAATAACCACGTTGTCGAAATACTTAAAAAACGTACGTATTTAATGTCTGTACTTGAGTAAACAGCAAAGCAAATAGCCGCAAATACAATAAGGTAAAATGTTGGAATGACGCTCGAACCATCACCTAGCTCTGGTAAATACCAAGGTAGATTTGAAAGCAGTAAATAAGCAGTAAAAGCACAGGTGCCAATAATTACCACGTTATTGATGAATTTAACCCAAGGAATTTCGAAAAATTTAACTTTAGGTTCTATTACACAGAAATAAAAGCACGTAAGAAAGTAAAATCCCCAGATCAAGAATCCCCAATAGCCAAACTCAATCGCCAGTGGGTTTGCAAACGCGTATTCTGGGCTTGCTTTTATGTCTGCATAACCTGCAAATTCGGTTAATGGAAACATAATTAGGCCAACATCTAGGCCCGAGGTAAATAATATTGCAATAAAGGTGAAGGTTCTAACTGGTGTTACACCTACTACACGTACGTTACCCCATTTTAATAAAATAGTAATAACCGCAAGTAGTGTAAAGATAATGCCAGCACTAAGCCATATAGTCATTATCGCCCTCCCAAAATGAATAAAAGTAACTCATAAGTTCTCCGTTTTTGTTTTATTGCTTGCACAAACACCGCATAACCAATTTATGCCGTGAGCCACTGCAAGGTGAACGTGCCTTACATAATGCAAAGCACGTTATGGCTTAATTAAATCTCGCTATTACGTTGCGTTGTTTGCCAGTTATCGCTCATTGCAACTTTTACAGATGCCTGCGGTAACGGTGTTTTACCTAAAATTAAATCAGCTGCTTTTTCGGCCACCATGATAGTTGGCGCATTTAAGTTACCGTTAGGTACCGTAGGGAAAATAGACGAGTCAACAACGTGTAAGCCTTCAATACCATGTACTTGCGTATTTGAATTAACCACTGCCATTTCATCTTCACCCATTTTGCACGAACAAGAAGGGTGATAAGCGCTTTCTACTGCTTGGCGTACAAAGGCGTCTATCTCTTCGTCGGTTTGAATATGTTTACCTGGTTGAATTTCTTCATCACGGTAGTCATCAAAGGCACTTTGTTCAATAATGTCTCGGGTTAAACGCACACACGCTCTAAAGCCTTCAATGTCGTCTTTATGCTGTAAGTAATTAAACAATATTTGTGGCGGTTGCTCAGGGTTAGCTGATTGGATAGTGACACTACCACGGCTTTTTGGTTTGTTATGACCTACATGCACCTGAAAACCATGTCCTGCAAATGCACTGCGGCCATCGTAGCGCATTGCTGCTGGTAAAAAGTGATATTGAATATCTGGCCATTCAACTTCAGGCTTTGAACGAATAAATGCACACGACTCAAAGTGATTAGTTGCACCTAAACCTTTGCGAGTAAGTAGCCATTTAGCGCCAATTAAGCCTTTAGAAATAAGCCCTAATTTGCCGTTTAAAGTAATTGGCTGCTTACACTTGTACTGAAAGTAAAATTCAAGGTGATCTTGTAAGTTTTGACCTACACCCGGTAAGTGGTGTTTAACTTCAACGCCTGCTTTTTCTAGTATGTCTTTATCGCCAATACCAGAGAGCTGCAAAATATGCGGAGAGCCAATTGGGCCTGCACTTAAAACAACCTCTTTTGCAGCGTGGGCAGTTTTAACTGCTCCATTTACTTTATACTCGATACCAGTGGCTTTTTTACCTTCCAAAATTACTTTTTGTGCAAGTGCACCGGTAACTACGGTTAAATTACTACGTGATTTAACCGGGTCTAAATATTCACGAGAAGCAGAGCTGCGCACACCGTCTTTCACGGTCATGTGCATAGGGCCAAAGCCTTCTTGCTGGGCGCTATTATAATCTGCTGTATTGGCATAACCTGCCTCTACACCGGCTTTTATAAACGTAGTGTAAAGTGGATTTTGCATTTCGTTACCGTTATTAACGCCAAGTGGGCCGTTGCCGCCACGGTACTGATTTTCTCCAAGGTAAAAGCTTTCTGCCTTTTGAAAATACGGTAAACACGATTGGTAATCCCAACCATTAGCACCGTGCTGTTGCCACTCATCAAAATCTTTTGCGTGGCCGCGTACGTACACCATGCCATTAATCGATGACGAGCCACCAAGTACTTTACCGCGAGGGCAGTGCATTTCTCGGTTATCTAAGTACGGCTCTGGCTGAGTGTGAAACTGCCAAGCGTACTTATCAGTATTCATTGGTATAGAAAGCGCCGTTGGCATTTTAATAAAAATACTTTTATCACTGCCGCCAGTTTCAAGTAATAGTACTTTGTTGCTTGAATCTTCAGATAAGCGATTTGCTAACACACAACCTGCTGAGCCTGCGCCAACAATAATGTAATCATAAGAGTTACTCATAGTTACCACCTTAAAACGGGCTTTCTATGTCGGCCATGCCCACATAAATAGACTTAGTTTGCGTGTAATGATCTAGTGTTTCGATACCGTTTTCACGGCCAATACCCGATTGCTTATAACCACCTACAGGCATTTCAGCTGGTGAGTTACCATAAGCATTAATCCAACAGATACCCGCTTCTAATTGGTGAATAACACGGTGTGCGCGTTTAATATCGCTGGTAAATACGCCAGCGGCTAAGCCTAAGTGAGTACCATTGGCACGTGCAATAACATCGTCTTCGTCTTCAAAAACAAGTACGCTCATTACTGGGCCAAATATTTCTTCTTTCACTATGGTCATATCATCGTTGCAATCAATAAACACAGTAGGTGCAACAAAGTAACCATTAGGCGCTGATTCAGGTGAAAGCGTAGTACCGCCAGTCAATAGTGTTGCACCTTGGTCTTTACCGCTTTGTATATAGCTCATTACTAATTCTTGATGCTTTTTAGAGATTAGTGCACCAAAGTTAGTATTTAAATCTTGTGGGTCGCCAGCAATAATGTTTTGCTCAGTACGTGTTTTAAGCTCATCAATAAACTGCTGATATACATTTTTATGAACGTAAATACGTGTACAGTTAGTACAAATTTCGCCTTGGGTATAAAAATTACCCAACATTGCTGCACTTACTGCTTGTTCTATATTTGCATCATCAAATACAACTAGCGGTGATTTACCACCCAGTTCCATTGTTACGTCTTTTAATGTACCGGCAGCGCTTGCTACTACTTTTTTACCTGTGCCTACTTCGCCAGTAAATGATACTTTGTCAATCTCACTGTGCGAGGTTAGCCACTGGCCTACGTCACCTGCACCTTGTACTACGTTAAATACGCCAGCAGGTACACCTGCTTCTACAAAAATTTCGGCAAGCTTAATTGCACCAAGTGGTGTTTCTTCAGATGGTTTAAAAATAAATGCATTACCTGCTGCAAGTGCAGGGCCTGATTTCCAACATGCAATTTGTAGCGGGTAATTCCATGCGCCAATACCAGCACAAACCCCTAATGGCTCTTTACGTGTGTAGTAAAAGTCTTCGCCTACCATTTGCTGTTGGCCAACTTGTGCAGGAGCAAGACCCGCAAAGTATTCAATTACATCTGCGCCGGTTTCAATATCAACGCAGTTTGCTTCTTGCATTGGTTTACCAGTATCAAGCACTTCAACTAGCGCAAGCTCATCGTTGCGTTCGCGTAACAACGAAACGGCTTTTAATAAAATACGGCTTCGCTCAATAGGGGCCATTTTTGACCACTGTGCAAAGCCTTGCTTTGCACTTTCAATGGCTGCGTTTTGAATAAATTCGTCGGCAATTTCTACCGAGTAAATAACTTCATCTGTTGCTGGGTTTTTTACATCAAAAGTTTTACCACTTTGGTTTGCAAGGAAGTGGCCATTAATAAAGTTTTGATAGACAGGTGTAGTCACGCTAGGCTCCATATTGCTTGATGAGTGAATGTACGTAGTTTTTAGCTAACGCTTCACTGTGTTTAAATTGGGTTTCGTCTGATTTACTCAGTACTGCTCTTAACCATAGGCCATCGATCATCGCGGCGCTAAGTTCTGCAGCTTGTTTTGCTTGCTTTACAGGCATTAGTTGCTTAAAAGAAAATGCTAAATTACTTTGCAAGCGATTGCTGTTTACATTTTGAAGCCTATGCAACTCTTTATCGTGCATAGACTGCGCCCAAAAACTCAACCATGTACGGGTTGTGTCATTGCGCTGTTGAACAAGTGCAAAGTTAGCCTCAACAATAAACATTAAGCGCTCAATAGCGCTGGTGGTTGGGTCAACTTTTTCAATTAATTCTTTTTTAAGGTTAGATAATAAATACCTAACTGTTGCCTCTATTAATCCCTGTTTGCCACCAAAGTAATGGCTAATAATGCCTGATGATAAACCGGCACTTTTACTAATCGTATTAATAGTTGTTCCTTGTAAACCACGCAGTGCAACCGACTCTATGGTCGCGTCAATTAGCTGCTGACGCCTGACAGGTTCCATTCCAACTTTAGGCATAAATTTTTATTAATTGAACGTTCAATAAAGATAAGCTTAATGTAATAGCTCTAACAATTCAAGGCTCAAGTAAACAACCAGATACCAAGATGTAGATGGATTATTAACAAAAACAGGCCAATATAGAGTAGTAATATATACAATTGGGTTTGTATAAAAGTAATAATATACAGTGAGTTACAACTATTTTTTATAAAATGATAATTAGTAACGTTTTGTTTACAGGGCATCGTTAATAAAAAAGATAAAAAATCGTTAGAATGGTAATAGTTAGAGTACTAAGGGTATTTTGAATATACGATAGCTTTATATTTACGCGTTTAATTAGTGTACTAATTAAAGCTTTATGAAAGATTCATACAGCATACTGATGCTAAAATTTAGAAGGCAAGGGAGTAATTTTACAAAGGTACTGGTGAAAGAAATGATCATAGGTAGCTAGCCGCTACACTCTATACCAACTAAACATGGGGTAAGTCATGTAATGAATGGCTACAACCTATGCGAGATAGAATAGGGCTTTGACTTATAAACGTTAGTGTTTATCAAAGGTCGTAACCACGCCTTTAAATAGAAGAGGGTAGCGCCTGAGGCGATTACCTATATAATCATCAGCCAAAATTTGTTGGCAAATAAAATCAACTTCGTTACTTGCTTCAAATACCCAATCAAAGCGCTCTATAGCAAGTAAAAACCCGCGTTTTAAATGAGTTTGGGCACGGTATTCATTTAAGTTGTTACGAATAATTGCCAGTTTTTCTGGATTAGCTTTAAGCTCGTTAATAACACTCGTTATAAACGAGGTTGTTTGCTTATTAGTAGTGCGTTTACGAAGGCGTCTTGGCTGCATTATTCCTCATTAGCAATGTTGTATAGTTTTTTTAAAAAGTCGTCTTTATGCTTGTCGTGCTCGTAATCTAAGTGGTAAGCGTTGTGAAAACCAAAGCGCAGTAAAACGCCGCTACCCTCTAGGTAAATAGTGTAACCATCTATATCTGAATAGGCGGTAACCCCTTCATAATGCTTACCTATATCATTTTGTTTACCGCGTTGTTGAATGCGTTCATACACAGAAAGAATTTGTTTGTTGTCGAGTTCGTTTTTCATAATTGACCCTTAACTATTTAAACCTATTACGTTTTATATATGAGGGTCGATCACCGTAAAAACAATGCCTAAAAAGCGTTAAAATACGCTTGCTATTAATTGGTTTTACCTTATGCTCAAGCCTCATTTTTTGTTGAGCTTACACCATGATAGACAAGGCTTTACTCCTTAAAACCCGCGAATTATCTGATCGATTAATAGCGTTACAAACGCCGATTAGAATACTCGATGCAATTAACTGGGATAAACAAATAAAAGAAGAGTTTTTTAGACAAAAATGTCAAAAAAACCCTTTAATTGATCGTGCTTATTACCAGCAACGCGATTTAGGGTTTGTACCTAGTGAATTACGCCAAGCGTTTTCTATACTTAATAGAAACATTATAAATCAGCTAGGGCAGTTAAATCCTATTTCGCAATATATGGGTAAAATGTGTAGCGAATATAAAACGGTTCTAAGTATGCTGGAGTACAGGGGCACACCTGAATTTCATGATTTATCTGTAGAGCTATTTGGTCATCCAAAAGATTTATTTCATGCAGGTGAGCCTTCACTGTTTGAACTTGCAAACATGCTAGAAAAGCCTCTGCAAAATTTGTTAATTGCCGATATTTTACCTGATGACCCTAAAAATATTGATGCGGTTGATGCGGTACGTATTTTGTCTGATCAAGTTAATAGTAGTATGGCGGGGATTAATGTAGAAGTAATGCTAAGCGATGGCATAGTAAGTGATGCGGCGGCCGGTGCTAACAATATTAAGCTAAACCAAGATGTTAAGTTTTCTCAGCGTGAGCTTGATATATTAGAAGTACACGAAGGGTGGATACACGTTGGGACAACGCAAAACGGGCTAGCTCAGCCTTATTTAACCTGTTTAAGTAAAGGTACGCCAAGTTCAACGGTAACCCAAGAAGGATTAGCTGTTTTAACCGAAATAATTACCCTCAAATCAACGCCTAGGCGCTTATCAAAATTAGTGAACCGTATTCAAGCGGTTACTAAAGTAATTGATGGGGCTGAGTTTGTAGACATTTATAGAGATTATGTGGCGCAAGGGCTTTCTAAAGATGACAGCTATACATTAGCGCAACGAGTATTCAGAGGCAGTACAGCAACGGGATTACCATTTACAAAAGATATTGCCTACATTAAAGGCTTTGTTTTGGTGTATAACTTAATTCGTGTAGCTATTCAGCTAGGGCGTATTGATCAGCTGCCATTATTATTAGTAGGAAAAATCTCAATTGATGATTTTAGACTTATATCGCAACTGCATGACTTAGGTGTAATTGAGAGCCCTAAATTTGTGCCGCCACATTTTAAAGATTTGCGCGGTTTAGCAACATGGCTCAGCTTTGGGCGTTTTATAGGTGATTTGTCGTTTGAGCAGTTAGAAAACGACTACAAGCCGTTATTTTTATAAAAGGAGCGTTAGCTCCTTTTTATTGCCTCAGCGGTAGAGCTACATTTATATCGATTGCAGAAAAGATAAAAAACGCAGTTGGAATGAGCAACTGCGTTGAAGTGTATAGGTACAAGCCAGCGTACCTATAGCGAGGAACACATTTTATTAGCTAAAACTACTAACCAGTTAATACTTGGCTGTGTACTTGCTCATTTAAAACAATAACTTCAGCACGTTTAAAAAAGTTAAAATCGGTAGCTGTAGCCAGTGTGTATGCGCCCATCATACGGCTAATAATTAAATCACCGTTGTTTAATTTTGGTAACATAATCGACTCACTCACTACATCTATACTGTCGCATGTAGGGCCTGCAAGCACAGACTCAAATCGCTCACCTTCTTGTTTAGCACTATCGATAGGGTAGGCCGCTTCATCAAACATTAAACCGCTGAAAGAGCCGTAAATACCATCATCTAAGTAGTACCACGTTTTGCCTTCACGCTGCGCTTGGCCCATAACTGAGGCTACGCTTGTTACGCTGCTTGCTACAATAAAACGACCCGGCTCTGCAATAATCTGCATTGTTTCAGGTAATTGCGCTAAAGCTTGGTTTATTGGAGCACAAAATACGTCAATTGGCAGTACATCCGCGCTGTATGGCACAGGAAAACCACCCCCAATATCAAGTGTACTAAGTGCTGGTAAGCCAAGTTCACTTACTTTGGCAATTACTTTTGCAGATGCATTTATTGCTTCAACGTATTTAGTTGGGTTTGGAGATTGCGAGCCCACATGAAACGATAACCCTTTTATACGAATACCGAGTTGCTGTGCGTAGCTAATAATGTCAATTGCTACCTCTGGGCTGCAGCCAAACTTTTTAGATAAATCTGCAAAGGCATCTTTATTACGAAAGCTTAAGCGCACTAAAATTTCGGCTTGGTCTTTGTAGGCAATAAACTTTTCAAGCTCGTTAATGTTATCTACTACATACACAGTGCAGCCATACGCTAGTGCATCGCGAATATCACTATCGCGCTTAATTGGGTGCGTGTGAATAGTACGCTCACTTGGCACGCCTTGGCTTGCCACTAAATCAACTTCACCACTTGTGGCTAAATCAAAGCTTGCGCCTTCTTCAAGTAAGGTGCGTACCACAGCGGCTAAAGGCAGTGGTTTTAATGCAAAGTGCAAAACAACGCCAGGTAGTGCATTTTTAAGCGCGTGGTATTGGCGACGAATAGCTTCGCAGTCAAGCACCATAAGCGGCGCGCCAAATTGCGCTGCAAGTTGTTCAATGTGCGTGTTGGTCGGTTGTACATAATCAAATGCTTGATTTGCAGCAACCGCTGCTGCAGGTACTTTAGTTACGGTGTCTTTTAGTTGAGTTGATAAAGCCATTATATTTTCCGAGTCAATTAAGCAACCGCTCGGGTTATGGTTTATCCACGAGTCGGTTGAGTGAGATCAATAGTGCTTGCGCACAGTCAAATTCACTCTTGGATAGTTGCTCTATCGCCTTGCTACAAACAGGGTTTGTAATGTACTCGGATTGGCTATCATCAAGAAGCGGCGAGATAATAATGTAGGTTTTTATTCAGCGCAATAAAAATTTTAAATAAATTTAAAATAGTTTATTTGTTATAAAAATCATATGTTTATGTAGATTTGTGGTGTTTATCTTGACGATTAAAATTACTAATCTTAAGGTGTTGTATTAAACTCTTTTTTATAAGCTAATAACATTTCGCTGGTAGTTTCAGCGCTATAAGTCTGCTTTAAGTTTTTTTGAAAGTAACTATATAAGGAAGGTGTTTTCATTAAGCGGTTGATAGCTTGAATTGCTTTATCGCCAACCGTTGATTTACTGCATGCAAAAAAACCATTAATAAATGCTGGATATTCTGCAATTTCACGACTTTCTAGCTGTTTAAATTGCTCACTCGTTAACGCTTCTCGAACATTTATCTCGTAATCTACAATCATATCAATTCTGTTATGTGTGATTAGGTTAGGTAGTTGCGAGCTGGTGTCTTCGCTGCTAATGGCTGCAATTTGATCTCTATAATTACTAAAAATAGGTTCTAACGTTTGATAACTAGTACCAGAGTCAACGCCTAAGGTGAAATCTTTCTTGAGTAAGCTATCAACAGACACCCGCAAAGGGAGGTCTTTAAAAGTTTGCTTTAATGCAAATAACTTTCTTTGTTCATATACAGAGGTTGGCACATCTGAAAATAAGATATGTTTTTCACGCTCAGCTGTTTTTATAATATTGTAGCTACAGACAGCTTCGTTAGTAGCGAGGCGTTTAATTAAGCGAGCTTGGTTTGTCCATTGTAATTTTGTAGCAAATGAGCGACTAAGTAAGCGAGTAAAGGCTCTATCTGAGTTTAAAAAGTCATCAGTAGCCCCATTGGCTCGAGAAAGCAATGTAAGCGGTTCATTTGCAAGGCTTAGTGGTGTAAAAACTAATACAAGCAATAAAGAAAGGTGTTTAATTAAAGTAGTCATTAAAGACTAGTGTAAATGTTCTAAATATTTTTGTCACAAAAAAAAGCCCAAATGGGCTTTTTTTAGGTCGAAACATTATTAATCCAAGCTGAATATTTAACGCGCGTTGGTGCTTTCAAATATTTTATCAGCTGAAGCTGCAACAAAACCGGTGTAAAGCTCGCCATCGGCTTTAGGGTATCTAATTGCAAATTCATAAAAACAACTAGGGATACGCAGCTCGCCATCGCTAAAGTTAACGGCGTAATCATCAGCAAGCGTTGATGATTGTTCTAGTAACACCTCAGGTGAGCCTTTTACTTCGCCGCCTGATGTATTAAGCGCAAAGCCTGCGTCTTTAAGCGCTTGGTTAACATCGTGAATGTTATCAAACTTGGCAAGCGTATTAATATTTACAGTAAAGTGATTGGCACGATAGCCCCAAGCCGACATCCACGCCGCATATTCGCTTTCAGCTAATAATTGCTTGTAGGTTTCACCGCTTACTTGCCAATGTGTACCAGAATATAAAAAGTTTTCAGCGGTTACTGCGCTTTCATCGATTTGATTTACCATATCGGTAACAATAGCTTGCAACTCTGGTGAGCACTTTTCTACTAATAACTCAGAGATGAATACTTTTGGTTGATTTGGATCGCTGTGCTCGTAGTGTTTAGCGTATAGCTTTTTAGCTTCAAAGTGGTATTCGCCACACTCTGTGTAACCTAGCGCTAAAAAGTGTGCTGCTAGTTTTTCAAGGCCTACTTTTTCTATATTAAACGTACGTAGCGCAATATGATCGTTAATTATGTCGTCTTTTTGGGTTGAACCTAAAAGGTCATGAATTTTATCTGCCGATGGCGTAACGGCTAAATAGTTATCCCATAGGTTTTCAAATAATGTATTTACGTTGGTATGCATGTTAAATCCTTAAAATGGGTATTATTCTATTACTAAACCAGGTGCTAAAGTTTGCGGTAAATTCACTTTGTCTGATTCAACCGACGCAACAGGGTAAGCGCAGTAATCGGCCGCATAATAAGCGCTAGCACGGTGATTACCACTTGCACCAATACCACCAAACGGCGCAGCACTAGAGGCACCCGTAATAGGGCGGTTCCAATTTACAATACCAGCACGAATACGCTTTAAAAAGTGGCTGTAATCATCTTCTTTATCGCTAAGTAAGCCTGCTGATAGACCAAAGCTGGTGTTATTAGCTTCTGCTATTGCACTGTCAAAGTTGTTGTAGCGGTAAACTTTTATAAGCGGGCCAAAGTGTTCTTCATCTGGCATGTTAGCTATGTGTGTAACATCAATAATACCTGGGCTTACAAAGCCTGTGCCTGCTTTTAGCTGCTTAAGCTCAACGAGTATTTTGCCGCCGCTTTCAACTAATTCATTTTGCGCAGCAACCATACCAAGGGCTGCTCTTTCGCTTATCATTGCACCCATAAATGGCTGGTCAGTTGCAAAACTGTCGTCAACAACAATATTTTTAGTCGCGCTAATTAGTTTTTCTAAAATGGCATCGCCATTGGTTGAATTCTCAATAAACACGCGGCGTGCACAAGTACAGCGCTGGCCAGAAGTAATAAAGCCAGATTGAATAATATCGTGCACTGCAGCGCTTACATCGGCTACATCTTTAACTATTAATGGGTTATTCCCGCCCATTTCAAGCGCTAATATTTTACCTGGGTGGCCGGCAAACTGCTTATGTAATAAATGGCCAGTGTTTGAGCTGCCGGTAAAAAATAAGCCGTCTATGTCTTTATGTGAAGCAAGTGCTTTACCTGTTTCTACTTCACCTTGCACTAGGTTAATGACGCCCGCTGGTAAGCCTGCTTTTAACCAAAGTGATAAAGTAAACTCGGCAACGTGAGGTGTAAGCTCAGATGGTTTAAATACCACGGTGTTGCCCGCTAAAATAGCAGGTACTATGTGGCCGTTTGGTAAATGCCCTGGGAAGTTGTAAGGGCCAAATATAGCAACAACGCCGTGTGGTTTATGGCGTATAAATGCTTTAGCACCTGGCATTGGGTTTTCTGTTGTACCGGTGCGCTCATTATAGGCTTTGATAGAAATGGCTACTTTACCAGTCATAGCGCCTACTTCTGTGCGTGTTTCCCAAAGAGGCTTGCCAGTTTCACGCGCTATAATGGCTGCAAATTCTTCTGTGTGCTCTTTTAATTGCGCTACAAAGTTTTCAAGTATGGTAATACGCGACTCAATTGGCGTATCTGCCCACTGCACTTGTGCTGCTCTAGCTGCATTAATTGCAGAATCTACTTGCTCGGCATTTGCGCCATTGCCTTGCCACACAATTTCGCCGTTACTTGGGTTAACAGAGTTAAAAGCGGGGCCTTGGCCTGTATGCCATTGGTTATTTATAAGGTGTGTGTTCATATTTGTTTTACAGGCGGAAAAAACGCGCTGCATCTCCTTGGGATAAATTAAGGGCATCAGCCACTTCTTGGCTTATTACTAATGTATGTTTTGCATGATTGTAGTGAGCGTGCTGGGTAAAGGTAGCTCTAAACCCACTTACACCTTGATTGCAAACGGCAAGTGTATCTGAGCTGTGCTGGCTAATATGTTCCAGCTCGCCAATCGTAATAGGGCATACTTGAGACTCACGAATACTGCGAATATTACCAAGTTTTGCTTCTACCGTTGGGCCTGCATCAAACAAATCTACGTAGCCCCGATGCTCAAAACCTTCTTTTTCAAGTAGTTTGAGCGCAGGCTTTGTTTTGTCATGTACATGGCCTATTACTGCTTGGGCTTTTTTACTTAATAAGTTTACGTAAATAGGGTATTTAGGCATTAACTCACTAATAAACACTTTATCGCCAAGCCCAACTAAGTGATCGGCCTGAGGAAACTCAATACTAAAAAAGTGCTCTTGCAACCACTGCCAAAACGGTGAATGGCCATCTTCGTCACTTACGCCGCGCATTTCAGCAATCACGGTATCGGCAAAACGTTCGCTGTGCTGCGCCATAAATAAAAAGCGTGAGCGTGATAAAAAGCGGCCGGTTAAACCTTTGCGGCTGTTTTCGCGCAAAAACAAAGTACATATTTCAGAACATCCGGTGTAATCGTTACACATGCTTAAAATATCAACGGTGTTATAAACATTAAGTGTAGGCGAGTGGTGTACTGTTTTACCTAAATGGTAATGATACAAAGGCACAGATAAACCAACAGCGGCTTCTATGGCGGTAGTACCAATGACTTCACCTGTTTCGCTATCTTCTAAAACAAATAAGTAGCTTTCATCGAGTGGCTGATTAATATTTTTAGCAAAGCTTTTTTCGGCGCGGTCTATTTTTTCTTTTAATTGCTCATCATCTACAGGCAGTGAGGTGAATCCATGGCCTGACTCGATTGCAATTTGCTTAAGTGCAGCAAAATCTGCAGTGGTAATAGGACGTAATACTTGCATTTATTACTTGCTCCAACAGCGCGCCCTAGGGCGCGCCTTCTTAAATTAGCCGTTTACTACGTCGCTTACTGCTTTTTCAAAGCGTGCAAGGCCCTCTTTAATATCTTCAAATGGAATAACTAAAGAAGGGGTAAAACGAATCACGTTCATGCCAGCCACTAAGTTCATTAAGCCATTGTTAGCACTGGCAACTAAAAAGTCGCGTGCGCGGCCTTCAAATTTTTCGTTTAATACAGCGCCAATAAGTAAACCTTTACCACGTACTTCACTAAATACGTTGTACTTTTCGTTAATAGCGTTTAAACCATCGCGGAATAACTGCTCGCGCTCTTTTACGCCATTTAATACATCAGGCGTATTTACTGTATCAAAGGCTGCTTCTGCTACAGCACATGCCAGTGGGTTACCACCGTAAGTAGAACCGTGCGTACCTACTTTTAAATGCTCTGCAATAGCTGTGCGGGTGATCATAGCACCAATAGGAAAACCACCACCAAGTGCTTTAGCGGTCGTTAAAATATCAGGCACTACGCCTAAGCCTTCGTATGCGTATAAATCGCCAGTGCGGCCAACACCGGTTTGTACTTCATCAAAAATAAGCAGTGCATTATGCTTAGTACATAACTCGCGCACCTTTTTAGCAAATTCATCTGTTGGTGAAATAATACCGCCTTCACCTTGCAGTGGCTCCATCATTACTGCACACGTTTTATCGCTAATAAGTGCTTCAAATGCTGCAATGTCGTTGTAATCACAATGCATAATGTCGCCAGGCTTAGGACCAAAGCCATCAGAGTAAGCAGCTTGTCCGCCCACGGTTACTGTAAAAAATGTACGGCCGTGAAAACCTTTATTAAAGGCAATAATTTGCGATTTTTCTTCGCCGTGTACATCTAAAGCAAAACGACGCGCTAGCTTGAGTGCTGCTTCGTTTGCTTCTGCGCCTGAGTTTGCAAAGTAAACTTTATCAGCGAATGTGGCTTCAACCATTTTTTGAGCTAAGCGAAGTGCAGGCTCGTTAGTCATTACATTTGATAAGTGCCAAATTTTTTCGCCTTGCTCTTTTAAAGCAGATACAAGCGCAGGGTGGCAGTGGCCTAAACAATTAACGGCAATACCACCAGCAAAATCAATAAACTCGTTATTATTTTGATCCCATACACGCGAGCCTTCGCCGCGAACCGGAATAACAGCCGACGGATTGTAGTTTGGCACCATTACATCGTTAAATAAGTCTCTTGTTACTTGCATTATGTACACCTAAAAATTGTGAATATTGAATAAAGATTAGCAAAATAAAAACGTTAGCGTTTTCTCGGCTAGATAATTTTTGTTATTGGTGGTTATTATCGAAGGTTATAGGTTAAATTTGCAGTGCTATTTTGTGAAAATTGATTACAATAAAAGTCAAAATAACGAAATTAATAAGCAATATGATAACTCCACAAGATGAAAAGCTACTTTCAATTTTAAAAACCAATGCGCGTGCAAGTATTTCGGATTTGGCGCGTATGCTTAATTTATCGCGCTCTACCGTCCAAAGCCGTATGTTAAAGCTTGAAGAAACCGGTGTTATAAAAGGCTATAGCGTAGACTACGGTGAAGACTATTTAAGCAGTATGGTATCGGCTCATGTATCTATAAAGGTGATGCAAAAACTCACCACTAAAACCAATTTAGAGCTTAAGCAAATTGATGCTATTTCACAGCTTTATGCAATAAGCGGTGAGTTTGACTTAATTGCTGTAGTGCAAGCACAAAACTTAGAAAAGTTAAGCCACCTGCTTGATGATATTGGTAATTTAGATGGTGTGGAGCGCACAACATCATCGGTTATTCTAGAAACAAAATTTAAACGCTAATATCGCTTTACCTTGTACAACAACAAATTTTGTTTATTGTTGAGGAGTTTTAAATATAGCTAAATTTGTACCCTAAACAACGTTTAAATTATTGTGTTTTTGCAATTGGATGGTAAAATTAAAAGCGTAAATATCATTTAAAATGAATGAACAACAAGGAATTAACAACTCTTTTACACGGATGTTTGTAAGTACCACTCATGTACCCACGTAAACACCCTCAATAAACTTTATGTTAGAAGCAAGACTCATAGCCTTGTTTTAAAATGGAAGTAGTTTTACTACAGCATTAAGGAAAATGATGAAAAAAATGATTATACTAATAGCATCAGTTATATCTATTGGCTATTACTTAAACGCAAAAGCAAGTCAGAGCTCATTCAAAAAAGAAACTGAAGTTAAAACGTTTAGCGATATATACTACAAAATTGAAACCTCCTCTGTAAGTATTGATGAAATTATAATTGGCGCTACTGAGTTTGCTTTAACAATGTGTGCTGACCGATCTTATCAAGAAGCTTTGGGTAACACGGTTCAAAGTTGTAATCATCATTTTAAAATGACAAAGGACAGATGTGCGAGTTATTTAATTAAAAACTCTCAACGTTTTTATAAAGATAAAACAAAAGTTACTTTATTAACAGAGCGGTTTATTAACTGTGTGAGTTAGTTTTTTGTGCTCCATAGTTATAATCAAACATGCTTTTTTTGCGCGCTTAACTATACTTACTTTAGTTTGTGCAATTATTTAGCAATGGACTATGCCTGTATATTTTTTATCGTTATTTTTAAATTTAGCCGAACCATTGCAGTTTGGCACAAATGCATCGCTTTCGACCCCAGATAACGCTGTAGACCAAGTACAATGTATCTTACACAATATGAATGCCCCTTTTGAATTACAAGCATTGCCTTGGCTTAGGGCTCGCAGAGAGGTCAAAGAAAAACGCCTTGATGGTTACTTTACTACGCATTTAACATCGGAAATGAGCCATTATGGTCAGTTATCGTCACCTATATTTTTAGAAAATTGGTATTGGTTTACGCACCCTAAAAGTATTAGTAAAGACCCATCAAAATTACGCTATGGTGTTGTACATGGGAGCTATCAAGCTAATTGGTTTAAAACGCAAAAAATTACCTCGTTGGTTGAGGTAAACTCATTACAAGAAATTGTAAATGTTTTGCACCACCATAGAGTTGATAAAGTTTTATTGGATTTAGATGACTTTAACTTAGCTGCTAATAACCTCAAAATAGACCCTAGTATTTATAAAAAAGCATTTTATCGTTATGTACCGCTTGGTTTATTTGCAGCAAATAAGTTAATTGACGCTCATCCTAAGTTTTTAGAACGGTTTGATGAGACTATACCGCAGTGCGCTCCAGATCCGTTTTCGTTGTCACATACTGAAAAAGAGCAAATACTAGCCAAGCTCTTTTCTGCTACTGAGCAGCTAATATCAGCGCCTTTAGTCGTTGAAGCTGTTAGACAAAGTAATAATAAAAAAATTGCCCAAGTGCAGATTTATAAGCAGGATAAAATTTGGATAGAAGAGGTTAAAAATAATAACCCAACTGCGGCCAATAAAATGCTAAAACAACCCGTGTCGCAGTATCTAAAAAGCTGGCAAATGCAATTTAATGGCGTAATTACAGAGGTAATAGTTGCAGACAAACAGGGCAAAAATGTAGCTATTAGTAAAATAACTAGCGATTATTATCAAGCAGATGAAACTAAGTTTAATCAAATATTTAATAAGCAATTAAACTATCATTTTGATTTTGTTGAGTATGATGCATCAACACATCATTTTCAGGTGCAAATGAGTGTACCAATAAAAAATAAAGCCGAGCACCATAGCGGTGTAATAATTTTAGGTGTTGATGTTGAAAAGGCACTTTTATCGTTAAACAAAAGCCTTTAGATAAATAAAATAAAGATATTTAACCAAAGGTTAATGTGAGCGGATTAATTAATTGTTTTTAGCAGAGGGTAAGTCAGTCACTTTTCTAATTATGTTTTTATCGGCTTCATCTAGTTTAATCACGTATGCATTGCCTCCGACTAACCCTTTAAACTCCTCATCAGTAAAAATGAGTGTATTATTGTCATAAAAGGTAATTGCCTCTTTTTGCGTTACAATTCCTAAATCTATACGCGACACATCACCTGAAAAAAACTTATCACCTTTAAAGTTTTCAAATAGCCAAATACTAGTAGAGTCTAATAAAACAAGCTTAGTTCTGTCTGGACTAAGTGCTGCCGAGGTGATCCAGCATAGCTTTTCAAGTGTTGTGCACGTTTTAAATGAATCAATAAGCTGCGCATCAAAATTAGCGGCATGGTCGCCCACCTTATAAACGTTTGTAATACCATCAAAAGGTTCTGTTCTGTTTTTAGTAAATAAATAAAGGTGACGATTATATTCAACAAACGCCTCTAAATCGAAGTTTCGCTTGTTGGGCTTTATAGGTGTCCCATCCATCTCAGGGTAGGTAAATTTTATAATTTCAGCTTCGGTGGTCTCTGTTTTTATATCTATTGGGTTTTCTATTTTGTAAATAGTAAGCCACTTTCTATCATTTTTATTATTACCAAAATCACCTAGAAAAAAATGACCAAATCTGTTTTGAGTCATGTCTTCCCAATCAATATTTTTAGCATTAGTTACTAATATTTCTTTTTCTATCGAGCCGTCTTCACTTAAACGGTAGAGTTTAGGGTCATCTCCACCATCGTTAATTGCCCATAAACGGTTATTTTTATCAAATTCTATACCTGATATTTCTTTAAGTTTAGGGTCTACAGATAATTGTTTTTTACTATAAAGTGTATACGCAGAAAGGCTTACAAAGGAGGCAACAATAATTAAAGCAATTGCCATAGTAAAGATAATGCTTTTTTTCAACATGAAATTTATGGTATTTCAGAGACTTTGGATGCTGTGTATTATTACTTAAGCATACTGATAACGAAAGAATTTTATAATTTAGTATGAACTTTATATAAAGTTTAAGATCTGAACTTAAACGCTTTTTAATAAAAAATGATTAAGTTGGTTTAATTATTGCTGATTAATAGCGAGTCATTAATATGCAGATAATATTTATATTTATCGCACTGGAAGTGTGCATACAAAAACTATTTTGCACTGTAATAATGCGTAAATAAAAATTTGTTTAACTAACAATGTGTTTAATGATTTTGAATGGATTCCACATCGCCTTTTAAAGTGTTGTATCGGCCCTGTGGCAAAGATTAAGTACCCTTTTTGGTTTAGTTGGAGCCTGCTATGTTGAATAAACGTTTTTTTAAAACAAAAGATGAAGCTGAAGTTACTTTCGAATTTACCCACCCAGATGCCGAGCAAGTTTGCTTATTAGGCGAGTTTACAGATTGGCAACCAGTGCAAATGAAACTTAATAAAAAGCAGGGCGTGTTTAAGTGTAAGCAACGTTTACCTGTTGATAAGCAGTTTCATTTTCGATATTTAATTAATGGTGAAACGTGGGATAACGATCATCAAGCTGATGGTTACCTCCCCAATACTTTTGGAACAGAAAATAGCATAGTAAACACTCAACGTATTAGTTAAGGCGAACATATGGACGCACTTTCGCAGTTGTTTTACCTGCACGGTATTGGTTATGAATTTACTAAATACACAGGCGAGCAGGTTATATTTAGCGAAGACACGCGCAAACGTGCCTTACAATGTTGTGGTGTTAATACAGAAAACGATAACCAAGTTGCACACCTTAATTATGAATTAGATGCTGCGACCTGGCTTGAACTCACGCCTAATACGTCGCTTTTTTCTTTAACGGATAAGCTATTACACGTTCGCATTGATGAGCGACAGCTAGGCCAGCATTTTAGTGTATCGATTAGTGAGCTCAACCTTAACTTTGAAAGAGAAAACTTACATGGTTTAGCTGTAACGGGTGAATATTATCTGCATGATGTGCGCTATATTGAAGTTGCAGTACCACTCGCGACTATGCCTGTTGGCTACTATAGCGCAGTAGTTAAGGTAGGTGAGCAAAGTAAACAGACTCAACTATGGGCAACCCCTGAAAAAGTTTACCAAGTAGATGATAGCAAACGAACTGGGCTTTCTATTCAACTTTATACGGTAAAAAATAAAGCTGGCCTAGGTGTGGGTGACTTTAATGATTTACTTGAGCTATGTGAGTTATGCGCACAACAGCATATGGATTACATACTGCTTAACCCGTTGCATTTGTTATTTGCAGAGCAACCAGAGCGAGCAAGTCCCTACAGTCCAAATAGCCGAGCTTTATTAAACCCACTTTATATATCTATTGAGCTGTGCGGCGACAGTAATAATAACGCGCAATTAAACACATTATTGCAAAGCGATGAAGTACAAGCCATTATAAATAAGCATGAGCAGTTTATAGATTATGAGCTTGTTAGCAGAGCTAAATATACCTTATTCAATGCGCTTTATACTCATTTTGAAGCAACTGCCTCTTCAGCGCGACGTGATGAATTTAATTTGTTTTGTGAGCAAAACCAAAGCACGTTGAAAACATTAAATTCAGCTAATCCGTCTTTTGATTATTACTTACAGTGGCAGGCCAGATTACAGTTAAATATTTGTCAGCAACATTGCTTAGATGCAGGTATGGCAATAGGCCTCATAAACGACTTAGCTGTAGGGTGCGCAGGTGATGGCGTTGAATATAAATCACAACAACCACTATTTAGCGAAAACGCAAATGTCGGCGCACCACCAGACCCATGGGCAGAAGCCGGACAAAATTGGGGCTTACCTGCACTAAATCCCCAGCAGCTAAAGAATGAACATTTCTCTTTTTATCGCGCGCTTATTCAGTCAAACATGCAAGGCGTTGGCGGGCTTAGAATTGACCATGTAATGGCACTTAGGCGTTTATGGTGGTGTTTTGAAAACAACCATAAGCAAGATGGCTGTTATGTTTATTACCCTTTTGAATATTTATTGGCTATCTTAAAAATAGAGTCTCACTTAAATAAAAGCATTGTTATAGGAGAAGACTTAGGCATAGTGCCTCCCGAGGTAAAGCATGCGCTAGCCAGTAGTGGTATATATTCAAATAGCTTATTTTATTTTGAAAAACAACATGATGGCGAGTTTTTACCTTTAGAACACTTACCCAAACATTGCTTAATTATGATTGCTAATCATGATGTGCCACCATTTTGTGGCTGGTGGCAGTTAGATGATTTAAAAATAAAGCAGCAATATCAATTAATAGATGAGCAGCAATATCATCAACAGGATCAACTGCGTAAAACAGAAAAGCAACGATTGCTTCGTTTTATAAATAGACACAGCCATGAAAGACTAAGCGAAAATAGTAACGCTATGACCGTTTATAGTGAACTTGCAAAAGCCTTAGCTCATGCAAACACACGGTTGTTTGCATTGCAGCTTGATGATTTAGATAAGCAAACTTACCCAGTAAATGTGCCTGGCACTAATACAGAATACCCAAACTGGCGGCGGGTATTAACTCATACCAGCAAAGAAATTTTTCAAAATAATGCCAGTACCTTGGCTGCTATCAATTCAATAAGGAAAGGATATGCGTAGTACCGCACCAAAGGATCCCATGCATACACACTATGATGCGCAAGTTAATGCATTACAAGGTGGCAGATTTAAAGACCCATTTAGTTTTTTAGGCGTGCATAGTTATAAAAGTAGCTACGAAATCCGTGTGTTTTTACCTGCAGCGCAAAGCGTAAGTATTAGTATAAATGATAAAAAAATAGCGGCTAAGCGTTATAACAACAGTGATTTATTTATTGCATGCGTAACCGAGGCGCCATGCGCACCTTACATGTGCGAAGCCACTTACTCAGATTCGACGTTATGTTTTTTTGATGAATATAGTTTTGAGTCTAGTTTAGATAAAGACGCCATGTACCTTTTTAATGAGGGGAGTTTAGAACACGCTTATAAGCATTTAGGTGCTCACTTTGTTAGCCAGCAAGGTATTGAAGGCGTACGTTTTTGTGTATGGGCACCGAATGCTGCGAGTGTGTCTGTTATTGGTGAGTTTAACTTTTGGCAAGCTAATCGTCATTTTATGCGGTTTCATCCTGCAAGTGGAGTGTGGGAATTATTTATAGCGGAGCTTAAAGCGGATACCTGCTATAAGTTTTCAATTGTTACACAATCAGGTGAAGTACTTGAAAAAGCCGACCCCTTTGCTTTTAAAATGCAGCAAGCGCCTGGTACTGCCAGTGTATTACAACAAACAACTCCAGCAATTAAACTTAGCGACTCTGCGTTAAAAAACCGACAAAAACGCAACCACATTGACGCACCCGTTAGTATTTACGAAGTGCATTTAGGGTCTTGGCAGCGCGCAGAGGGTAACAGATACCTAAGCTATAATGAACTTGCCGATAAGCTTATAGCGTACACGCTCGAAATGGGTTTTACCCACATACAACTAATGCCTATTAGTGAATACCCATTTGATGGTTCTTGGGGTTATCAGCCTGTAGGATTATTTGCGCCTTCAAGTCGATTTGGTGATTACGCCAGCTTTAAATATTTTATAGAGCAATGCCATAAAGCTAATTTAGGCGTGTTGCTTGATTGGGTGCCTGGGCACTTTCCTAGTGACCCACATGGGCTTCATCACTTTGACGGCACTCATTTATTTGAACATGCCGATGTACGCCAAGGGTTTCACCCAGATTGGAATACATATATTTACAACTACGATAGGCCTGAGGTTAAGAGCTTTTTAATCTCAAATGCAATGTATTGGCTAGAGCAATTTGGCCTTGATGGTTTGCGCGTAGATGCAGTGGCATCAATGCTTTATTTAGATTACAGCCGTAAAGAAGGTGAGTGGGTTGCCAATTGCTATGGTGGTCGAGAAAACTTAGGGGCAATAGAGTGTCTAAAACAAGTTAATTTACGCAGCTACAAAAATAATCCCGGAATTATGATGGTTGCTGAAGAGTCAACCGCGTGGCCAGGTGTTACACAAAGCGTTGAACATAATGGTTTAGGTTTTGGTTATAAATGGAATATGGGGTGGATGAACGACAGCTTGCATTACATGCAACACGATCCTTTGTATCGGCAGCATCATCACCACGAAATGACATTTTCGATGGTGTATGCATTTAGCGAAAATTACATATTACCGCTTAGCCACGATGAAGTCGTTCACGGTAAAGGCTCTTTAATTGAAAAAATGCCTGGGGACGAGTGGCAAAAATTTGCGAATTTACGTTCTTATTATGCCTTTATGTGGGCACATCCTGGCAAAAAACTATTATTTATGGGAAGTGAAATAGCGCAGCGAAAAGAGTGGGATCATAACCACTCAATTGATTGGCACTTGCTTGAACATAAAAGCCATACTGGTATTCAAAACACCGTACAGGCCCTTAATAACATATATAAAACACACCCCGCACTTTATGAGCTAGATAGCAGCCCCGCAGGTTTTGAATGGATAGATAACAATAATAATGAGCAAAGCATATTTAGCTTTGTGCGTTATGCAAAAAATGCGCATGACTTTGTCGTTGTTATCGCTAACTTTACCCCTGTGTCATATCGAAATTACGAGTTGGGCGTACCAAGTGCAGGAAAATATAAGGTTATTTTAAATACCGATGAAGATAGTTTTTTTGGCTCCGGTGTTGAGGTAACAGCTAATGCACAAGGTGTTATAAGCGCTAAAAAAAGGAATGCTCATGGGTTTGCACATACCATTAATATTTCAATTGGTGGATTAACCACTATTTATTTACAAAGGGTTGAAGATGAGTAATCGATTTGAGGTTTCACATGGACAACCTAAGCCGTTAGGCGCCAACCTAGCTGATAATGGCGTAAACTTCAGCCTTTATGCTCCGCATGCATCTCAAGCCTATGTTTGTTTATTTGATAAAAGCGGTCATTCTGAAATTTTAAAAGTAACTATGCACATCAATGAAGGCGGTATATGGAGTGCCCACGTTGCGCCTTTAAATGAAGGCGCTTTATATGGCTTTCGTGTTGAAGGGGAATACAGCCCAGAAAAAGGTTTATTATTTAACGAAAATAAACTCCTTATAGACCCCTACGCAAAAGACTTATTTGGTGAATTTACTTGGAGTGAACGTCATTACGGGCAAATGCCTATAGGCACAAAAAGCACCGTTAATAACGCGATAGATATTCCTAAATCGCGTGTAATAAATAGTAAGCCTTATACAGATAAAAAACCAAATCATAGCTGGTGCAACACAGTTATATACGAATGTCATGTTAAAGGGGCTACTTGCCGCCATCCTAATATACCTAAAAACTTACAAGGCAAATTTTTAGGCCTAAGCCATCCTAGCTTTATTGAACACTTACACAATTTGGGCGTTACAGCCATTGAGCTACTTCCTGTGCACGCCTTTATTAGTGAGCAATTTTTAACAGCTAAAGGTTTGCAAAATTACTGGGGCTACAACACTTTAAACTTCTTTACACCGCATAAAGACTATTTAATTGATGATGATATCAATGAGTTTAAGCAAATGGTTAGTGAGCTGCACGCTGCAAATATAGAGGTGATTTTAGATGTTGTTTACAACCATACCGCAGAAGCTGGCACGGATGGGCCTATTTTATCGTTAAGAGGCTTAGACAATTTAGCTTACTACCGCACGGTACCCGATAAACCGAATGTTTATATTAACGATACAGGCTGTGGTAACACAGTTAATATCGATCACCCTAAAACCTTAAAGCTGGTCCTCGATAGCTTACGCTATTGGGTCGAGGTTATGGGGGTAGACGGCTTTAGATTTGACTTAGCGACTATTTTGGGGCGTACACAACATGGGTTTAATACAGCGCATGCTTTTTTTCAGGCTATAGAGCAAGACCCTGTATTAAGTGAGGTAAAACTGATTAGCGAGCCTTGGGATATTGGACCCGGTGGTTATCAGTTAGGTGCTTTTGCGGCTCCTTGGCGAGAGTGGAACGATCAATATAGAGATGTGATACGTCGCTTTTGGCAAAGTGAAGAAGGGGTAATCGCTAATGTTGCAAAGCGTATTCATGGCTCATTTGATATTTTTGAACATAGTCAACGTGGCCCCCTTAACAGCATAAATTTTATCACTAGCCATGACGGTTTTACCCTTGCTGATTTAGTGAGTTATGAGCACAAACACAATGAGGAAAACGGCGAGCAAAATAGAGATGGGCACAGCGCTAATCACTCAATTAACTGCGGTGTAGAAGGGTTTACTAACGACAGTAAAGTGATTGCACTTAGATTGCAGCAGCAAAAGAACTTTTTACTCACGCTTATACTCTCTAAAGGAGTGCCCATGATTGCCTCTGGTAGTGAAATGGGGCATTCACAAGGGGGCAATAATAACGCCTATTGCCAAAATAACCGTACAAGTTGGCTTGCGTGGAAAGACTCTCAGTTAAATCATTCGTTGACTCGATTTATTGATGATGCGCTTAAAATAAGGCGCGGTCATAGTGCTTTTAAACACAGTGTGTTCTCAGAAGACATTGATGAGCGTTTCACGGTTAAATGGTTTACCGAGCAGGGTATAAAAATGAGTAACGATCATTGGCATGAACCACACAGGCAATTTTTAATGTATAGCTTGTTGGATAAGCAAAATAAATACGCCTTATTGATCATTTTAAATGCGAGTAAAAAAACAGTTTTTTGTAAGTTACCCCCATCGCCAATTGCTGCGCAATGGGAAATGGTTTTATCAAGTGTACATAACGCATCTGTTAGTAGTAAAGGAGATGCAATAGTCGAAATTTCAGCACAAAGTAGCTGGGTTTTTAGTGCCAATTTAGAGGACGAAGGTCATGTCTAAGCAAGACGAAAATGTGTGTGTGGTAAAAGGGTGGCAAGAAGGCCCTGTAATTGATGAAAGCACTTTAAAAGATGATTTAACTCGGCATTTTTACTACAGCTTAGGGCGCGACAAAGTGGGTGAATCTCAGCTTTATTTATACCACGCCTTAGCGCTTACAATTCGCGATAGGTTAGTGGCGCGTTGCAGAGAAACCAACCAACAAATTAAACAAGAAAAACGACGTAAAACAGCGTATTTATCACTTGAATTTTTAATGGGTCGAGCACTGGGTAACGCTGTATTAAATTTAGACTTAGATGAGCAAGTATCATCAGCGCTACAAGAGTATTGCACAAGCATTGAAACTGTCGCAGAAGCAGAGCACGACGCAGGGCTTGGAAATGGAGGCCTGGGCCGTTTAGCTGCTTGCTTTTTAGATAGCTGTGCAAGCCTTGCGCTTCCCGTGGTTGGTTACGGTATTCGCTATGAATACGGCATGTTTAATCAATCATTAAAAAATGGCCACCAAATAGAGCAACCTGATAATTGGCTTCGTGAAGGACACCCTTGGGAGCTTGCTGCGCCTGAACAAGCTAAGCGCGTAAAGTTTTTTGGTCATGTACAAAGTTACACAGATAAACACGGTCGCGAGCATCGTCAATGGATAGGCTGCCAAGATGTATTAGCCGTGCCTTATGATGTGCCAATTCCAGGCTACAAAAACGATATAGTCAATACGCTGCGTTTATGGAAGTCAGAAGCCACAGATGAGTTTAATTTAACCGAATTCAATGCGGGTAGTTACTCAGAAGCCGTTGCACAAAAAAACTTAGCAGAACAAATTACCATGGTGCTGTACCCTAATGACAGCAGTGAAAATGGTAAAGAGCTGCGTCTTCGTCAGCAGTACTTTTTATCATCTGCCAGTATTCAAGATATCGTATCGCAATGGGTGGAGCAGTATGGTGAAGATTTTAGCGATTTTGCCAATCATCACGTATTTCAATTAAACGATACTCACCCAAGTATTGCCGTTGCCGAATTAATGCGTATTTTAGTAGATGACTATGAGCTTGATTGGGACAATGCATGGCAAATTACTACCAGTACTATGGCGTATACAAACCATACGTTACTACCTGAGGCACTAGAGAAATGGTCAGTCCCATTATTTGCTAAATTATTACCTCGCATTTTAGAAATAATTTATGAAATTAACGCACGCTTTTTAGCTCAAGTTGCACAACATTGGCCTGGCGACGCTAACAAACAGCGTACATTGTCTTTAATAGAAGAAGGCGATGTACCGCAAATTCGTATGGCCTATTTAGCTATAGTGGGCAGCTACTCAGTTAATGGTGTAGCAGCGCTGCATACTCAGCTATTAAAAGAAGGCCTATTTAAAGAGTTTTACGCGCTTTGGCCAAACAAATTTAACAACAAAACCAATGGGGTAACCCCAAGACGTTGGTTAGCGCATTGTAACCCTGCACTGAGTCAATTAATTACCGAAAAGATTGGCGATAAATGGATAAGTGACTTTGCGACAATCAGCCAATTACGCCGATACTACGATGACAAAAATTTCCACACGCAATGGCAAGCCGTTAAGCGTGAAAACAAACAGCGTTTAGTTGATTTAGTTAAAGCGCGTTGCGATGTCGATTTTGATGTAAACATGATGTTTGACGTACAAGTAAAACGTATCCATGAATACAAGCGCCAGTTACTGAATGTACTTCATGTTATCCATTTATATGACCGAATACGCCGTGGTGATACACAAAACTTAGTCCCTCGTTGTGTGTTACTTGGTGGTAAGGCAGCCCCAGGTTATTACATGGCTAAAAAAATTATTAAATTAATTAATAACGTTGCAGAGGTTGTTAATAAAGACCCGCTTGCTGCGCCTTATTTACGTGTTGCCTTTTTGCCTAATTACAATGTAACCGCAATGGAAACTATTTGCCCAGCAACCGATTTATCTGAGCAAGTGTCTACCGCAGGTAAAGAAGCGTCTGGTACTGGTAACATGAAGTTTATGATGAATGGCGCTTTGACCATTGGCACATTAGATGGCGCAAACATTGAAATTAGAGATGCAGTCGGGGCTGATAACTTCTTTTTGTTTGGTGCACAAGCGCATGAAATTGACGATATTAAGTCGCGTTACAACCCAACAAATTTAATAGAGCAAAACAGTGATTTAAAAAACGTTATGCAACTTTTAGAAAGTGGGCAATTTAACTTATTTGAGCCCAGTTTATTTGACGATATAGTTAATGCAATCAAAAGCCCTCACGATCCTTGGCTGGTTGCACACGACTTTGAAAGTTACATTAAAGCGCAAAAACAAGTAGAGCTTGCCTATACAGATCAAACTCATTGGACTCAAATGAGTATTTTAAATACCGCAGCAAGTGGAATTTTTTCAAGCGATAGAACCATAAGCCAATACAGTGAAGATATTTGGCACTTAACCCCCCTAACTATTAGTGAAACAGACTTACAAGCAACTAAGAGCCATGCCACTAAGAGCACAGACTAAACGGAGAGAGTATTATGCCTAGTTATGCAAATCGTTACATAAGTAGCTTAACCCGAGATACATATGCGTTAATACTGGCTGGTGGACGCGGCTCACGCTTGCACGAGTTAACAGATTGGCGTGCAAAGCCCGCAGTTTACTTTGGCGGTAAGCACCGCATTATTGATTTTCCGCTATCAAACTGTATTAATTCAGGTGTGAGGCGAGTGGGTATTGCCACTCAATATAAGTCTCATTCACTTATTCGTCATGTTAATCGCGCATGGGGGCACTTTAAAAAGGAGCTGGGAGAGTCTGTAGAGATTTTACCGGCGTCGCAACGTAATGGCGATGAATGGTATTGCGGTACCGCTGATGCCGTATTTCAAAATATGGATATTATTCGTCATGAGTTACCAAAGTACGTGATGATTTTATCAGGGGACCACGTATATCGAATGGATTACGGTGCACTGCTTGCTGAGCACGTACAAAAAGGCGCTGACATGACCGTATGTTGCCTTGAAGTACCCGTTGAGGAGGCGGCAGATACGTTTGGTGTTATGACCGTAGATGAACAAAGCCGCGTGTGTCGTTTTGATGAAAAGCCCGCTATACCAAGTTCAGTACCCGGTAAGCCAGGCACGTGTTTAGCATCAATGGGAAACTATGTTTTCAACACTGAGTTTTTATTTGAGCAACTTAAAAAAGATGCACAAACAGAAGGCTCTGGGCGTGACTTTGGTCACGATATCATTCCTGCCATTATTGAAGAGCATAGTGTATATGCGTTTCCATTTAGAGATCCACTTCAAGAAGGGCAACCTTATTGGCGCGATGTAGGCACACTTGATTCATTTTGGGAAGCCAATATGGAACTCGTTATGCCAGAGCCACAATTAGATTTATACGATCCAACGTGGCCTATTTGGACATACCAAGAGCAGCTTCCTCCAGCTAAGTTTATCTTTGATGATGAAGATAGACGTGGTATGGCAGTAGATTCAACGGTATCGGGTGGGTGTATTGTATCGGGCTCAGTGGTTAGAAAGTCATTACTGTTTTCTAATGTGCATGTGCGCTCATTTTGTGAAATTGAGCAATCGGTGATATTACCCGGTGCTGTTATTAATCGTAATTGTAAAATAAAACGCGCGATTATTGATAGAAGCTGTGAAATACCCGCAGGGCTTGAAATAGGTTTTGATAGAAAAACCGATGAAGAAAATGGCTTTAGAGTGTCTAAAAAAGGGATCGTGTTAGTAACCCGTGATATGCTCAGTGAGCTTGCTAAAAAGCTTGAGCGTCAATCTCAAGAAAACAAAAAATTCGCCTAACACATGTGCGAATAACGAAAAGGTTAAAGGAAGAAGTAAATAAATGCATGTATTAATGGTTGCCGCAGAAAACGATGCTTTACCTAATGCTAAAGTTGGCGGGGTTGCAGATGTTGTAAGAGACGCCCCAAAAGCACTGGCAGCACAAGGCGTGAATGTAGATGTAATAATACCCGATTATGGTTTTGAGCATTTGCAGCGAGACTACATAGGTGACGTAACAGTTATTTTTAGAGCGCAACCACAGGTATTATCGTTATTTAAACTTTGTGACGACAACACACACATAAACCAATTTGTTATTTCGCACCCTTTGTTTAGTCAATCGGGTTCGGTGTATTGTAACGACGAACCCGGTCGCCCATTTGCAACTGACGCAACTAAATATGCTTTATTTAATGCCGCTGTTTGCGAAGCGCTTTTACAAGGACTCATTAAACAGCCAAATGCACTGCATTTACACGATTGGCACAGTGCCTGTGTTGCCGTATTACTAAAGTTTGATAAACGATACCGTGATTTGGCAAATGTACATATTGCATACACGGTGCATAACCTAGCACTACAAGGGATCAGGCCTTTTAAACATGATGAATCAAGTTTAGAAGCTTGGTTTCCTTCGTTAGGTTACAACGGGCAACACTTATGTGACCCACGTTACCCACATTGTTTTAATCCTATGCGCAGTACAATAAACCTTGCAGACAAAGTACATTTGGTTTCGCCTACTTACAGCAAAGAAGTATTAAAACCAAGTGACTATCAGCAAGGTTTTTTTGGTGGAGAAGGCCTTGAGCTTGATTTACAAAATTGCGAAAAACAGGGCAAACTGCTTGGTATTTTAAATGGTTGTGAATACCCTGAGGAGCCCAGCCATAGTGCTAGTTTACCTCAATTATATCAACAGATTGAAAGCACACTATTTACTTGGATGGCAAAAAAGCCACAGCTTGAAAGTGGCTACTATATTGCTCATCAACGACTACAACAGTTTATGGCATCACCTGTTAAAGGGCCATTAGTTACAAGTGTTGGCAGGCTCACTGAGCAAAAAGTTTTACTGTTGTGTCAGTCTTTTGAAAGCTCATTAGCTATCGATAAAGTGTGTCAAATAGTGGATGAATTTAATGGTCGCATCATTATATTAGGTTCAGGAGAAGAAGCACTAGAAGAGGTATTTACTAAAGCAATGGCGCGCAATTCAAATCTTTTATTCTTGAAAGGTTACGGACAAGGTGTTGGTGATTTAATGTACCAATTAGGGGACTTGTTTTTAATGCCTAGCTCATTTGAACCTTGTGGTATTAGCCAAATGCTGGCAATGCGAGCAGGGCAGCCTTGTTTAGTTCACAGTGTTGGCGGACTAAAAGATACCGTAAAGCATAATGAAAACGGTTTTAGTTTTAATGCTGGTATGCTTAGTAAGCAAGCCGATTCACTGCTAAAGTGTTTACATGAAACACTAACGTTACACAAAGAACAGCCTAAGCAATGGCAAAAAATTAAAGCTAATGCTAAAGGGGCACGTTTTTCGTGGACTCAAGTGGCAACTGATTATATTTCATACTTATATCAATAAAGTTATTGTAAATACACCTTAGCTCCGTGACATAGCAGCTTATTTACGTTATTAATTACTTGGTATTGGTAAATTTAATAAAAGTAGGTAATGTGTCTGTATTTGTTGCAAGGCAAGCAATATTTAATCGTAAACAAAATGTAGTTGCTTATGAACTATTATTTCGTAATAGTCCGAAAAACTTTTTTCCTGATATAGAAGAAGGTCATGCAACTGCACGCCTAATTATGGAGAATCAGCTTAATTTAGGCACTCGCCACATTACTTCTGGTAAAACTGCGCTAATAAATATAGGACCAGAGTCACTAAAACTCGACTTATGTGCTTTTTTACCTTGTAAAGATGTAGTCATAGAACTACTCGAAACCATTGAACCAACAGACGATAATTACCAACTTTGCCGAGCGCTTTTTCATAACAATTATAAGCTCGCGCTTGATGACTTTGTATATAAACCACAATGGGAACGTTTTTTAAAGTTTGTAAAGCTGGTTAAGTTTGATATTGCACAAACCCCCTTGAGCGAGATCACCTCGGTAGTTGCAAAATTAAAGCAGTATAAAAAAATAAAAATACTGGCAGAGAAAATAGAAACCCAAGCTGATTATCAACAAGCGCATAAAATGGGCTTTGACTATTTTCAGGGCTACTTTTTTGCAAAACCGACTATGCATGCACAAAAGGATATTGATTATAACTACGCATTAGTTATCGCTATTTATGCGCAGGTAATGAAGCCAAGCCCGGATGTAAAGCAAATTACTACCTTATTTGAAGCCGATGCAGCGCTTGCTTATAAACTGATGCGTTTACTAAATAGCGGCGTGTTTCCTATTCAAAGCAAAATTCATTCTATTAAACAGGCATTGGTATACTTAGGTCATGAGCGCCTTAAAAAGTTTGTTAGTTTAATTGTTACTGCCCACACTACGGGGAAAAAGCCGGCAGAGTTGATGCAAGTGTGTGTAGTAAGAGCGCGGTTTTGTGAGTTATTAGCTAAGCATGTGTCTAAACCGCTTGCGGGAGAAGCATTTTTAACTGGCTTGTTCTCACTATTAGATGCAATACTTGATCAACCAATGAGTTTATTAGTTGAAAAGCTACCTTTTCCTGACGACATTAAAGCTGCACTATTAAACGAAAAAAACCAACTTTACTACATCTTAAACGTTGTTAAAGCATACGAAACAGGAAGCTGGTGGGCGCTTGAGCAAGCGGTAGTACTATTAAATATAGATAGTAAAATTTTACCGGGCATATACAAGCAAGCCGTCGATTGGGCCGACAACTACAAAAATAACATTTAATAGGTACAAACGCTTTACTTATGCGCAATTACAATATGGATTTTATACGCGGTATTGCCGTGCTTTGCCTTGTTTATATGAACGGCTATGCATTTGGATTAGGGGACTATATCTATACACCACTAGCTAAGCCACCTTTTAGTGATGCCGTAATTCAAACCCTTAGTAGTATTTTTATTGATGGGCGCTTTAGAACCCTTTTCAGCCTTCTTTTTGGTGCTGGGCTATTTATACAATGGCAGCGCTACAAAGCAACTATCCCTATTAAAGCGAGGCTTTATTGGCTTATTATTTTTGGTTTAGCGCATGGGTTTTTACTTTGGGCTGGCGATATTTTATTTGTGTACGGCGTATGTGGTTGGTGGGTACTTAAATACCTCGATAGCAATAATAATGTGCTTTTACAAAAGGGCATTTTATTTATGTTACTAACCTGCATTGTAAACTTTTTGTTTTTAATGAACATGCCTGATGAGAGTATTTATCGAGATTCTAAAGCATTTTCAGATTTATATAACCCACTCTATATTGACTATTTTATCAGTAACTTAGGCTACAATATACTTGCAGTTATAGCGGTCCCATTTTTAGCTTTTTTTATGTTTGCGGGCATTATGCTAATTGGTATGTATTTATATAAGTTAGAGGTATTTAGCAAAGGACTTACTTCGCAGCAGTTATTTGTGTGCGTTAGTGGGGCGCTTACTTTTACAAGCTTAAGGTTATTAGTCCCTCAGGAAAATGATGGTTTAAGTATAGCGATTCAAGAATTAGTAAATGCATACGCAGCACTTTTTGTCGCTGTACTTTACATACACCTTATTGCTAAGTTGTGTAATAACCGTGCACATGTCGGTACGCTTATTCAACAAGCGGGTCGATTAGCATTTACCCTATATATAAGCCAAACCTTAATGCAATTACTGCTTTATAAAGTTTTATTCCCACACTGGGCATTAAGCTTTAACCGCATAGATTATTGGTTAGTGGCAACCGCTTTGGTCGTTGTGCAACTGTTATTCACAGCGCTTTATAGCCGTTTTTATACACAAGGGCCGCTTGAATTTATATGGCGCAAGCTCACTCAAGCAAAAATTAGTGCCTAAACACCTATTTATATTAAATTAGGGGCGAAAAATATGTGTGTGTGGTTTACACTAGTCGCCTTTAAAATTACGACTGTTAAGTGCCATGACCGAATTAAAACGTTTAAATAAATTTATTAGTGAAACTGGGTTTTGCTCTCGCCGAGAAGCCGATAAATATATTGAGCAAGGTCGTGTAACGGTTAACGGTAATGTGCCAGAAATGGGCGTTAAAGTAGCAGATATTGATATCGTTTTGGTTGATGGTAATCCGCTTCGTGAAAAGCCAAAGCGTGTATACATAGCTTATAACAAACCAGTTGGTATTACGTGCACAACCGAAAGTAAAATTCAAAGTAACATAGTTAAAGCCGTTAACTACCCAACTCGTATTTTCCCTATTGGGCGATTAGATAGACCATCAGAAGGGCTAATCTTTTTAACCAACGAAGGGGATATCGTAAATAAAATTTTGCGCGCTGGTAATAATCACGAAAAAGAATACGTAGTCACGGTAGATAAACCACTAAATCGCCAGTTTGTAACCAAAATGGCAAACGGCATCCCTATTTTAGATACTGTTACTAAAAAGTGTAAAGTTACTCAAACTGCTCCGCAAGAATTTAAAATTGTCCTTACTCAGGGTTTAAACCGCCAAATTCGCCGTATGTGCGAATACTTAGGCTATGAAGTTGTTACATTAAAACGTACACGCATTATGAACGTGACGCTAAAGGGCTTAAAAGTAGGGCAGTGGCGACATTTAACCGATGTAGAAATGGCGCAAATTAACGACTCGATAGCCGATTCGGGTAAAACACAAGAGCACTCGGTTGATAACAATAAGCAAAATAGCACCGGTAATAACAATAAAGGCGAGCCTAAAAAGCGTGATTTTCAGGGCGAAAACCCACGTGCATTTAATAATGAACGAGGCACACGCACGCAAAGAAGTAACTCACCCTTTCAAAAACGATCAACTACTTATGTTGGTAAAGGCGGAGTAGGTAAAAATACGCAAGGCGATGGTAAAAACTCAAGTAATAAAAAGCCAGCAAATCGTAAAGCTGGCACGTTAAGTTTAAAAAAGTAGTGTAAATATACCCTAACTACCACTGTATTTGATGAACTATAGCCCCTAGAGGGCTTTTAACGCCCACTATGTTTATATTTTCGTTTTGTAAGCGCTGTAGCTTACTCTTATCTAAATACCATCTAAAAGAGCGCTTTCTGTAATTATTTAAATCTAGCACAACCAGCTTAGCGCAGCTGTATTCGTAATCAGTCGGGCATGCCTCTACAGCAACTAGCTGATACTCTTGCTGCCAACTATTATCGCTATAATAATAAGCCCACAATTTTATTGAAATACAAAAAGCAGCCCACAGCCATAAGTAAACTAGAACAGGTATAAACAAAATACCAAGCCAGCCCCTAAGCTTCCCATCGTGTTCTAGATAATCTTTAAAATTTGATTTAAATGTTATACATGCGTTGTACTTTTTATATCCGTACATACCTGCTGCAATGCTTAGTACCACTGATAAAACAGGGAATAACTTATGTGTTAAAAAATCATAAGCGGTGTTGGCAATAAATGGCGGGTCTAGGTTCTCGTCCCAAGCAATAAAAAGTAGGGGCGGGAATAGTAAGCTAGACGTCATTATTATTCTAAAAAGTTGCTTTGCTGTCACTCGAGGTTCTACTTATTAAATGCTAAAGCCAATATAAAATAAGAGTATACCTAAATAAATAGCAATCGCCGATAATGAGTTTTTAGAACGTAGGCGGTTAATTAAGTCTTGGGTGCCATCAATCATGCCGGAAACTACCAGCAATAAGCCCCCTGTAAATCGATAGTTATTTAAGTTTACGTTACCTTTTTCGTCGGTTATAAAACATAAATAGCCAAAAAGTATAAAAACACAGCCCGTCATTAATATTATTAATTTTAAATTATGCACTGTTGTACCTTTACCTTGAATACAAAAATGCCATAACCGGATAGGCTATGGCATTTAACTATAAGGTATCAATAGAGCAAGCTGCAATAATATTTGCTCAACTCGATTGTTATTAAAAGAGTCAGATTACTTAGCAAAACCACCTAATGGTTTAAGTAATAATGGTGCTAGTGCTGCGTGTTTATCTGTCAGCTCTTTTGGTAAATCACCTAAATGTACCATGCGAGTGGGTGTTGCTGCAGCAATCCAACGCTCAGCGTGATCGTCCCAGTTTTGAATATGAATGTGCGATGCTTCTAAATCTTTAAAACGCTCGTAAACCATAATGTCGCCATCGTCAGACATATAATATTGGTAGTTTAGTGTGCCAGGCTCTGTTTTAGCGCGCTCTACTTGTGAATTCATAACTTCACGAAATTCTTCTAGTTTACCTGGGTTTAGTTTAGCCTCTACAATCCAGCCAAAGTTTTCAAATGTTGTGTTGCCGTCTTTTTCAACTTGGCTTGTTTGTGCTTCTTCGCGAGCAAAACCACCAAAAGGTTTTAACCATAATGGGCTTAGTGCTGCATGGCGCTGGCGCACATCATCAGGTAAGTCGCCTAAATGCACCATGCGAGTTGGTGCTGCAGCTGCTATCCAACGCTCTGCGTGGTCATCCCAGTTTTCAATGTGTTCGTGTGAAGAGTCTGCATCAGCAAAGCGTTCATATACAAGTACATCACCTGCATCAGATAGGTAGTACTGATAATTTTTTGTGCCCACTTCTGTTAGTGCGCGGTTTACTTGAGAGTTCATAACAGCTTTAAAGTTTTCTAATTCACCAGCGTTAAGTTTAGCTTCTACTATCCATCCAAAATTCTTAAACATAATAATCTCACTTATAAATAGGCCCACACAAAGGGCAATTAAAATTAAAAGCAGTGATTTTCCTGCAATTAATACCTAGCGTTTGCGTTAACTAGATAATGAAGTAAGTTTACATCTGAAATTTTAAATTGATAATGGAGCTCATTGTGAAATGAATTTTTAGATTTTCTATATAATAGCCAAGTTGAATAGAATTAGATTAGTTAATGCTAAATTTGAGTGGGATTAAATTAAAAATACAGCCCATAAAAAAAACGCAGCTCATAAAAAGGAGCTGCGTTTAAAGTGTTTACAGTTTTATTAGATTACTTTCTTGGTTCGTAATCAATCTTAAATACCACGGTGTAAAGTACCGGTACCACAATTAGCGTTAGTATGGTGGCAAAGCCTAAACCAAACATTATAGTTACCGCCATTGACTGGAAGAACACGTCAAATAATAGTGGGATCATACCTAAAATAGTGGTTATTGCGGCCATTGCTACAGGGCGCACACGGCTAACACCCGATTCAAACACAGCTTGATAAGGCGATTTACCATCGCGGAGCTCAAGATTTATTTGATCGACCAACACAATGCCGTTTTTAATTAACATGCCGCTTAAGCTTAATAAGCCAAGCAATGCCATAAAGCTAAATGGCGCATTCATTATTAACATGCCCGCACTTACACCAATAATAGCAAGTGGCACAGTAGCCCAAATAACTAAAGGTTGTTTAAGCGAGTTAAATAACAGTATGGTTACCGCAAACATAGCTAAATAGCCTAATGGTAACGAGCCAAAAATAGCGGCCTGCGCATCAGATGACGATTCATATTCGCCGCCCCATTCTAATTTATAACCACGCGGAAGCTCTATCGCTTCTACCGGCCCTCGTATACGGGCAAATAATTTAGCCGCGGTTTCATCACCTAAAACGTTTTGATCCGCCATTACCGTTATTGTACGTTTACGGTCGCGGCGCATAATTAAGCTGTCTTCCCACTCAACCACAAACTCGTCAACCACTTGCGTTACTGGCACAAACACGCCAAGTACTGGGCTGTAAATTTGTAAATCGTGAACGCTTTCTACATTTAAACGCTCATTAGCAGGGGAGCGGGCAATAATAGGCAACAGTTGCGTACCATCTCTGTATACGCCCACTTGTTTACCAGAGAGGCTAGTAAGCAGCACATCATCAAGGTCAGATTTACTAATACCTAAACGGCGCGCTTTTTGTTCGTTAAACTGTGGGCGAATCATTTTAGTACGCGCACGCCAGTCATCACGAATATTATAAGCCCCTTCATCCTTTGCTATAACGTCTTCTGCTTTAGCTGCAAGTTTTCTAAGCACTACTGGGTCTGGGCCTGTAAAGCGAGCTTCAATTTTAGCATCGGTAGATGGGCCAATTTCCATCGGCTTAATTTTAAGCTCGGCTGAAAGAGGCGTACTTTGCGAATATTCACGCACCTTTTGCATTACTACAGCAACCGCCTCGCGGTTTTTTACTCTAATAATAAGCTGTCCATAAGAAGAGTACGATTTTTGAGGGGCATAAGTAAGCATAAAGCGCGGCGCACCTTGACCTGTTGTACTTGTTATTTCTTCAACGAGCTCTTCTTTTTGTAAGTAGTTTTCTAGCTTTTTAATGCCATCGAGCGTTGCACGTATATCTGAGCCTTGTTGCTGCCAGTAATCTACATAAAACATCGGCGTATTAGAGGCTGGGAAAAACGACTGTTTAACCGCGCCAAAGCCAACTACTGCAGAGCAAAGTAATACAACCATAAGAACAAGTGTTGTTTTACGATAATGCATAGACACATCTAAAAGTGCTTTATAGCCTGTAAAAATAAAGCCTTTGTATGGGTCGTCGTCTTCCTCTTCGCCCTCAGCATTTTTACCTTTTTTAAACTCGTCTTGTTTAAACATTAAGTTTGCAAAAAATGGCGTAAGGGTGATGGCGGTGATCCAGCTTAATAAAAGCGAAATAAATAATACCCAAAATAAGCTGCCAGCAAATTCACCCGTGGCATCAGAGCTTAATCCAATGGGAGCAAATGCAGTAATACCAATAACTGTCGCGCCTAGTAGTGGCCATTTAGTTTGCTCAACAATATTAACTGCCGCTTTTAATTTAGTTTGGCCACGTTTTAAATTTATTAATATGCCCTCGGTTACTACTATGGCGTTATCTACCAGCATACCTAGGGCAATAATAAGTGCGCCCAAAGAAATACGTTGCAGGTCTATGGCAAACAGCTTCATAAATATAAAGGTGCCTAAAACGGTCAGCAACAAAATACCGCCAATTAAAATACCGCTTTTTAAACCCATAAATATAAGCAGTACCACAATTACAATGGCAATAGCCTCTACAAGGCTTACAATAAAACCATCTACCGACTTTTCTACTTCTTTAGGTTGGTTATATACCGATTCAACATGTATGCCGTGTGGGCGCTGGTATTCAAGCTCTGCTAAGTGCTCGTCAATACGTTTACCTACATCAACTACGTTAACCCCGTTCATAAACGACACACCAATTAACAGTGCTTGCTCTGAGTTGTAACGAATAACATTAGTAGGTACTTCTGCGTATTCTCTAAATACTTTTGCTACATCGCCTAAATAAATAAGCTCACTTGCACCAGGTTTTGAAATAAGCAGGGTTTCAAGCTCACTTACATCTTTAAATTCTCCGGTTGGGTGAAAGCGAATAGACTCATCGCCAACGCGTATTTTGCCCGCGTTAGACACCGTATTTTGTGATTGCAGCAAACCAAAAATATGGCTTGGGGCTATACCTAGTTGAGCCAATTTACGTGTAGATACTTCAACCATAACTTGTGGTTGTTGCTCACCAGCAATAGTCACTTTACTTACACCTTTAACAAGTACTAGTTCACGCTTTAAGTAATCGGTGTAGTCTTTTAGTTCATCGTAAGAGTAGCCATCGCCAGTAACCGAATATAAAACGCCGTATACATCGCCAAAGTCGTCTAAAATAGTGCTTGGGTAAACGCCGCTTGGCAGCGAAGGAGAAAGGTCATTAATTTTACGACGCATTTCATCCCAAATTTGGCGCAGCTGCTCTTTTCGGTAGGTGCTTTTCATTTCTACCGAAATTTGAGATTTACCATTTGATGAAATAGAGGTCACGTAATCAACATATGGGAGCTGCTGAATCGCATTTTCAATAGGGAAGGTGACTTCTTCCTCTACTTGCTGCGGCGACGCACCCGGGTACATGGTAATAACCATGGCTGTTTTAAGCGTAAACTCTGGGTCTTCTAATTGGCCTAAGTCAAAATACGACACACTACCGCCAATTAACAGCAGCAGTGCAAACATCCAACTAATTACTTTTTTCTCTATGGAGAGTTGCGCAAAGCTCATAATTATAAGCCTCGCTCTTTATTCCATGGACGTACTTTCATGCCTTCATCTAGTGAGTGCACACCGGCAGATACAACCATTTGGCCTTCTTTAATACCGCTAAGTACTTCAATACCATCACGGTGAACTTGCCCTACTTTTACAGCCTGCTTATTAACAACACCTGTTTCTGGGTTGTATAACCACACATACGCGTTATCAGAGACGCTTTCTTTTGCTTCAGAAAAAACCGACTCAACGGGTAATATGGTATACGCTACTTGCGAGCTAGTAACTTTAGATAAATCAATAAATACACGCCCTGTCATACCGGCAAGTAAATTAAAGTCATTAGGTACTGGCAGCGAAAAAACAACTTGGTAGGTCAGGGTGGTTGGATCGGCCTGTGTATCCCACTCTTTTAAATCAAGGGTGTATTCTTTTTTTGCAAATCCATCAAACACAACGGTAGGGTGGTAATCGGTCCCTTTTTTAATGCGCGCTATTATTTTTTCAGGAACTTGTATTTCTACATCCATTAAGTCGCGTGTTTCTAAGCGTAAAATGTTTTGCTTGGCTTGAATGTTTTCAAAGTTTTTAACAAACACTTTAGCCACAGTGCCTGCAAATGGTGCGCGTAATTCGCTGTATTCTAGGTTTGTTTCGGCAATTTTAAAGGCAGATTCAGCTACCTGCATATTGGCTAATGCTTCATCGTATTCAGACTGGCTTGCGATTCTTTTTTCAAGTAATTGCTCAATACGACCAAGTTGCGACTTAGCAAGCTCATAGCGGGCTTTTCTATCATCGTATTGTAATTGAAAGTCTTCTGGGTCAAGCTTTGCCAGTAGCTGACCTTTTTTAACTTCTTCACCTGCTAAAACCGGAAACTCAACAAGCTCACCATTTACTCTAAACGCCAAGTAAGAGCCTTGGTTTGCAACTACTTCAGCAGGAAAGCTGCGTACATTTGTTTGCGAATCATGTCCAATATTAAATAATTTAACAGGCCTTATGGGCTCTTCTTTTACTTGCTTTTCAGGCTCTGAACAGGCCATTAAGGTAAGTAAAGTCGTAGTAAGTATACATAGACGAAAGAGTTTCATGTCTTCTCCGTGGCAATGATGGGCAAAATAAGTAAGTGCAGGATACGCTGCAACCATATAAAATAAAATTCATTAAATTTTAGAAACATAATAAGTTTTATTTATGATCATGTTGAGCGCAGTATGAAGCTGAATCAATTACAAATTTTAGATGCCATTGTACAAAGTGCAAGTTTAAGTGGCGCGGCGCTTAAATTACATAAAACTCAACCAGCGCTTACGCTTGCCATAAAAAACCTTGAAGCAAAAATAGGTTTTGAGTTACTAGATAGAACCAAGTACCGATTACAGTTAACTGAAAAGGGGCGCGTTTTTCATCGCGAAGCACAGCAACTTTTACACGCTAACGATGAATTAGCGCAACTTGCCAAAGAGCTCGCTTTAGGTAACGAGCCGCAATTTAGAATATGCTACGAGCAAATTTGCCAAAAGCAAAGTTACAACGAGATCATAAGTAATACTTTTAGGTTGTTTAAACGTACAGAATTTAATTTAACCAGTGGCAAACGCTTTGTTTCTTTAGAGCAAGTAAATAGCGGTCAAGTAGAGCTAGGCATTGGCCCGTGGTTTGATTTATTCCATGCAACAGGGCACTTAGAAAGCCTGCCAATAGGTAAACTTAATATTGGTATAATTGCAGCGGCCAATACGTTTCCAAAAAATATCACCTTTAGCGAGTTACAAAATTACCCCTGTTTGGCCATGTTTGAAAGCGACTTAAGTATAGACAGCGATAAGCTTTCATATTCCAAAGGCTCAGCCTTAATGAAAATAGATGACGTAACCAATTTAAAATCGTTTTTATTACAAGGCGCAGGCTGGGCAATGATGAATATAGATTACTGCGCGCCGGAAATAGAAGCTGGGCTTTTACAGCAAATACATATAAACGACAGAGAAGATGAGTTTGGTATAGAAGTTCGCGCATTCAGGCGAGATGCAATTCATCACGGGCCCGTTGCCCGCTCAATTTGGGATCAGTTTAAAGTACTCAGTGAGGCGTATTTAAATGAACGAGGATATTAATAAAGAAACCCTCATTTACACCATTATTGCAAATATACCTGCAGGTTTTGTGGCAAGTTACGGGCAAGTAGCAACGCTTGCAGGTTACCCGCAAAATTCACGTTTGGTAGGGCGCTTATTAAAGGTAATGCCAAACGACTCGGTGATACCTTGGCACAGGGTAGTAAACAGCCAAGGAAAAATATCGTTTCCTGAAGGCAGTGATAAATACCAAGAACAACGCCAAAAGCTATTATCAGAAGGTGTTAGTTTTAAAAATGATAAAGTGAATATGCGCGAGTGTAGATGGGAGTGATAAGACAACTCGTGAAAGATAAGTGCTAGTGTAGGTCGGGTAAGCGAAGCGCCATCCGACACAGTAAAATACCTAGCCAATTATTCTCAATATTTTATGATGTCGAGTGGCTAGAGAGTGCCAATTGCAGACTCTCTGGAGTTAAGGTTTGTCGCTTTTAATTGATGCTTATATACATAGAAAATGAAACTACCTTCAATATAAATATGCCTCACAGCTGATTATCAATCGTCCATGCCACCATTTTCTTTAATTACATGCCTTAAATGGGTAATGGTATTGTCGAAACTTATCAAATTTATCTCATTATTATCGTAACCATGTCTGCGTAAATGCTCTATGGCCATCTCAGCATTAGTTACTGCAGCGCATAGTGATCGAACAATAATATCCCGCTGAATGATTTTATAACTGCTCAATTTATCTGGAATATCATATTTGAGGTTGTGCATCTCACTCAGTAAAGTTCTTGCGGATTTGACTACCTGTATTCTTGATTTATCTAAGCTGCTATTAAGTATTTCGATTCCTACAGTGCGAACCAAATTACTCTGTGCCTTAAAGCATAAAGCATAAAGCATAAAGCATTCTCATTTTGAAGACTTACCTCAAAGTTTTCTTGCCGTTTCTCTTCAACTCTAATTTGTAGCTCATTTGCATGTTTTCGATTGTCTTCTGCTCTTTGATTTGAGTAAGCTTGCTGTTTATTACTTTCCCCTTGTGTACGTATTGTTATAAGTACGCCAATAAGCGATAGCAAAGCAAGCAAAGGACTAACTATACCGCTAAAGAAAGCCCCAAAGTGGGACCATGCTTCAGTTGTACCACCGTGACCAAGTCCAAAGTTTTTACTCCATAAAAACAGTGGTATGGACATAAAAACTCCCGCTAATACCAATGCAATCCCGATATATCTTTTTTTCATATTCCCTCACAACGTCAGAGCATTTTGGTGATTTTATAAGATTACCTTTGCCATTTTTAATGAGATTTAAGCTACTTTCGCAAAAAGCATGATCTACAAGCGCTCATATTTTCTCCACTATAAAAATTAAGCATCTGGTTCTCGCGTCCTATTTATGGCTTATATAGACATCCCAGGATTTATTTAGATCTTTTAGGGTTAGTTCTTCATATTTCTCTAATAATTTTAAAATTATTAAAGTTAAACTTTGCACAACCCCTACATTTCAGCTCGCTTTTAATTAACAGGCACTAGCATGGCGTACTCAATACGAAAAGCTGCCGGATTTTGTACCTATGAAGCAACAATCAATGCATGATTTAACGACTCGTTAACGGGATGATTTTAAAAATGTAATTTTTCTGCCCGTCTCTGACATAACTGATTTCCATACACTGGCCTTTAGTGATGAAGTTATCGGTATGATCATCTCCAGTAAAATATAAACTTTGAGTGTAATTACTAAATTGGAATCTTGTATTTTCAATTACGAACGTTTCCGTACGGTAGTTTGTTGGTGAAGTCTCAGAATTGTAATGTTTCACGCATCCAGCTACCACCTGATACTTTTTCTCATCAATGATTTGGCGTAAATGTGAAACTTTAAAGTAACCAAAGATACTATCCGATACCAAAACGCAAGATAAAAATCCAAATCCCAAAAGAAATTTTTGGCTACTTATTTTTAAAATCTCTGAAATATATTGAGTAATATCAGAAAATTTAAATAACATAAATAAAATCAGTACTATTGGGAAAATAGGTAAAAGCTGAACTAAGGCAAAACCTATCTGAGTTTCAAAATATGCACCTGAGTTCAATTTAGTCCTGATAATAATTTAATAGTGCGCTAGTCGCGCATACTTCTGTCGACGCCACGCTAATTTTCCTGCATGATATAGTTTTAGCAAATAACCTAAGGTATTACTATCACTAAGTTTTCTAAAATTTTTAGGTAAAGTTAAGTGAACCAATATGCGCGCAGTGCTCATTTTCATGAATCAATGCACAAAGAGCAGCCTACCAATTAATCCACGACGATATTTGGCCAATCTCAATATCCAGCTATCGCTCAAACCAGACCAATGGCTTCACTAGCCTAATAAACATATTTACTAATGGAAATATAATGGCAAACACACCCAGCAATCACAAACAAATGCCAAATAGCATGGCTAAATTGGGTGCTTTTAGCGCTGTAAAATAAAGTACCTAAGCTGTAAAAAATGCCACCGGCGAGTAACCAATAAAGTGCGTTTACATCAATATTTAAATAAAGCGGGTATACAATAGCTAGGGCAAACCAGCCCATGAGTAGGTAAGTAGCTAACGATACTTTTTTGTTACCATTTTTAACTAGTATTTTATAAGCAACGCCACCAAGCGCGACTGCCCAAATAAAGCTAAGCGTACCCCAAGACCAAGCGCCATTTAGCGATAGTAATAAAAAGGGGGTATAAGTACCGGCTATTAATACGTAAATTGCGCAGTGATCACACTTTTTATAAAAGGCACGCAGTTTAGGTTGTACGCTTGCGTGATAAAGAGTGGATGATAAAAACAAAATAAATAAGCTTGCCCCATAAACAGCTGTGCTTATATATGCTTTGGCACTGCTTGCTTGTTTAAACAAATCCCACATTACAAATACAGCAAAAACAATACCTAATGCGTGGCTAATTACATTGAGTTTTTCTTCTTTACGGGAATAAGGCGCGTCTATTGTCATAACAAGTCCTACCACTATTTAATTGTATTTGAGTGTACATGTGTACGCTCAAAGTTTCAATTCATGTTTAGTAACTCTTAGTAGTAGTCTTTTAATTATAAGTTTTTATTTTTTAATTGATTTTAAAAGGAATTAATACACTATAACGCAGTCGAACGATTTCAATTATTTTAGGTTCATTGATCATGAAAATAGAAAATAAAGCCGCATTATTGAGCGCTATTGTTTACCCAGGTGCTGGCCATTTTGCGTTAAAAAAGTACTTAATAGGGTGTATTTTTGCTGGCGTATTCACTGTATTACTGTTTATGACGCTTGGCGACATTATGGCTATTGCACAGTGCAGCGCGAATGAAATTTTATCAGGGAAAATACCAATGACTGCTACTGGTATTTTACAAGCAGCCCAAAACCCATCACCTGAGTGCGCAAAGCTTGCTGAGTATAAATACGTGCCGTTAATGGTTGTTATTTGGCTACTAACCGTTATTGATTCATATCGGCTAGGTAGAAAAGCTGCAGAGCTTTCTGGCGTAAGTAAGTAATGTATTGATGCTAATGAATATAAGAATAAAACTATGGTTTACATATTCCCTAAAAATTAGTCAAAACGTTAATTTTATTGGCCAAATTAACCAGCGCTGAATGTTGTGTTTATAAGTGAGTGTAAATAAAGTTATTTAAAAACAATTGGTTAAATTTTAGTTTTTTGTTGGCACAACCCTTGATTATGTTATTGCGTCTAAACAATATACAAAACAAGGAATACCATTATGAAACATTCAATTAAAATCGCTATGGCAAGTTTATTAGTATTAGGTTCTACGCAAGTACACGCCAATGAAGTTGACCTAGATGTAACTGATATGATTACCAAAAATGTAAAAAGCTATGTGAATCAAGCTACCGCTGAGTTTAAACAATCAGTTTCGCAAAGTCTAAGCTTTGATGCCCAAGCTGTTTTTGATGAGTTAGTTGAACAAGCTCAGCAAGATGACGACAAAAGTGCAAAACAGCCAGTAACTACTGAAGCTAACGTTAAATAAGCACAAGGAATAAGACGATGAGCAATGAATTAGGATTATTTGCACTTATGTTAGCGCCCGTTGTAAGCATGATTAGTGTTTACTGTATGGTTCAGGTTATAAAAAGTATGGGAAGCTGGATTAACTTTTGATAACTGGGTAAATAATTCGATTTAATAAAGCTGATCGACTTAATAAATGCGCACGTAAATAAAGGCAGAGTAATTTAAAGAAGTAGACTTTATGAAACGTGCGATTTTCCCATTACCAATATTTGTGTTACCTGAAGGCTATACGCGTTTGCGTATTTTTGAGCCAAGGTATTTAAATATGGTAAAAACCGCACTACAAAACAACCAAGGTTTTGTACTTTGCACATACCAACATGACACCCCTTTTAATATTAGCGCTCAAGGCTGCTTAGTTGACATAATTGATTTTGATCAAGATACCAGCAATATGTTGCTGATTGACGTATACGCTTGCAAAAGCGTGCAAATAAACGATGTGTATCAAGACGAAGATTCACTTCGTCACGGCTTGCTAAGCGAGTGTAATACGCCTTATTGGTACAACGATAGCAATGCTGACATTAGCCCTGACAACCAAAGGCTTGCTGATTCGCTGCACAATGTGTTTATAAACAATGAAGAACTTTTAACTCTTTATACACAAACCAAGTTTGATAATTTGGCGTGGGTTGCCGCCCGCTGGCTTGAGTTACTACCCATATCAATCGATAAAAAACAGCAACTTGCGTTTGAAAGTAACTTTGCCAACTTACTAAACTTCCTCCATACTGTGATTAACAATGAATTTGCCTAATTTAATGTGATCTGTGTGTGTTTAAGTAGCGTATTACTCTCTACAAAAGCATTCACGGGAATAATTATTATGGTAAGTCAACAACCGTCACCACGTTGTGAACCTAATACAGGTAAATATACTGCCATGCCAGAAACGCCAAGTGCAGAGCTTATGCAAGCTTTGCTTGATGTTGCAAGCTCGCGAGATAAAAGAGCGTTTGCTTACTTATTCGAATATTTTTCGCCAAAAATAAAACGTTTTGGCATTAAGCAATTTGGCTCAGAAGCCCAGGCTATGGAGCTTGTGCAAGAAACGTTAACCTCAGTATGGCGTAAAGCCCATTTGTACCATAGCGATAAAGGTGCTGCTACCACGTGGGTTTACACCGTAATGCGTAATGCGTCGTTCGATATGCTTCGTAAAATGAAAAGTAATAAAGAAGAAAATATCAGCGAAGACATTTGGCCATTGCTGAACGAAACACAAGATACATCGCACGAATTTAGTGACCATTTAGAAGATAAACAAATTAAGCGCTACCTCGATAAATTACCGAGCGCGCAACGTGAAGTTGTTAGAGGCGTTTATTTTCAAGATATGTCACAAGAGCAACTAGCTCAACAACTTAATATTCCTGTAGGCACGGTAAAGTCACGACTACGTTTAGCCTTGCAAAAATTACGTAATGAAATGGGAGATCAGCATGATTAAATATCACCCTAGTGAATCTTTACTAGCTCAATATTGTTCAGCGCAGTTACCTGCATCTTTAAGTGTTGCGGTATCTATTCATGTAGATATGTGCCCGGTTTGCCAAGCAAAAGTGGCAAAGCTTGAAGCGCAAAACGCTGAGCTTGCTTTTGACGAAAAATCAAACACACAACCTTATGTTGAAACTAACGAGTTGGCAGATTTTGATGATGATTTACTTAACTTAATTACTGCTGATGAAAGTATTGATGAAGTTTACGAGGTTGAGCCTGTTACTGTACAGGTAAATGAGCAAAATTATCAGCTGCCTCGTGCACTTACTCGTATTTCGCACGGGCGTTTTACGCAAGTTGGTAAACTTGCTCGTTCACGAGTAGCCATTGACGATGGTCCGCTTCGCTCAAGCTTATTACATATTGGTGCTGGCGGTGAAATACCTGAGCACACCCACACAGGTTTTGAGGTTACTTTATTATTAGACGGGGAGTTTAGTGATGAAGATGGAAACTACGTCCCGGGTGACTTTATTTGGCAAGATGGTACACATCAGCACACACCTCTTACAAAAGATGGGTGTTTATGCTTTACAGTAGTCAGTAGTGCGCTACATTTTAATAAGGGACTCAGTAAGTTACTTAATCCTATAGGTAACTTGATTTATTAAGAGAATTTATGCAAACAGACACAATAAAAATAGGTATAAGCGCCTGCCTAGCAGGCGAAAAAGTTCGATTTGATACGGGCCATAAAAAGTCTAATTTCTGTATGGATGAATTAGGTAAACACGTAGAGTACACACGTTTTTGCCCAGAAGTTGCAGTAGGCTTGCCAATACCAAGGCCGACTATTCGCCAAGTTAGGGTAGGTGATACCATAAAAGTGTGTAGACCAGATGGTTCTGGCGATGTTGGCCCTCAACTAACCGAGTACGGTAAAAAAGTAGCTACTGAGCAAGCACAAGATTTAAGTGGTTTTGTGTTTTGTGCTAAAAGCCCGAGCTGTGGCATGGAACGGATTAAAATTTATAACGAAGCCGGAACAGGTAATACATCTGAGGGTGTAGGTTTTTTTGCCGAGCAAATAATGAAGCATAACCCGTTGTTACCTTGCGAAGAAAATGGTCGCCTTAATGACATGCATCTGCGCGAAAACTTTGTTATGCGTGTGTTTGCTTACAAGCAATGGCAATTATTAGCTGCAGAACCTTTGAGTGTTCATAAGTTAACTCAGTTTCATTCTCAATATAAATACCTGTTAATGGCCCACAATTACCAAGCTTACCGAGATTTAGGTAATTTACTTGGTACCTACACAGGCGATGATATTAATGCGCTAGCTGATGAGTACATACTAGGCCTGATGAACGGCCTTAAAAAACCAGCTTCGCGTAGAAATAACTGTAACACGCTAATGCATTTACAAGGTTATTTTAAAAAAGATTTATCTAAAGTTGAAAAGCAAGAGCTTAGAGATGCAATAGATGAATACAGAGAAGGCTTAGTACCTTTATATGTACCGCTTACTTTATTAAAACACCACCTTAAGGTTCACCCTAATGAATACCTAGAAAAGCAGGTATTTTTTAATCCTTACCCTAATGAATTAAAATTACGTTACGGCATATAATGAATACACTATTTTGGTTTAGGCGCGATTTGCGCCTTTTTTCTAATGAAGCGCTCATTGAAGCGTTAAATAATGGCGCTAATCAGGCCATTTTTTTTGTTTGCGAAAAACAATGGCAGCAACATAACACAGCCCCAATACAAATTGATTTACTCAAACGACGTGTTAAATACATACGCGAGCATTTAGCTGATTTTGGCGTTACGCTGCATGTTATAAGTGCTCCTTATTTTGATGATTGCGATGATGCGCTTTTGTCATTTTGCGATAAAAATAAAATAGAACATATTGTTGCAAACACTGAGTATGAGCTAAACGAAGTAAATCGTGATGCGAGAATTTTAGCCAAGTGTGATGATAAAAATATTACCTTTACGTTATACGAGGGAGATTTAATTGCCCCTGTTGGTAGTGTAAAAAATCAAAGTAACGAAATGTACAAAGTGTTTACGCCTTTTAAAAATCAATGGCTTAAGCAACACCAAGACACACATTTTAGTTTATTACCTTGGACTGCTAAAAAAAATAAAATTGATGTAGCCAGCACTGATTTACTAGAAGGGGACGGCAGCTCAGAAAAGTGGCCAATAGATGATGATAGTTTAGCCAGCATAGTCGATAACTTTATTTGCGATAAAATGAGCAGCTATGATGACCAACGAGATATACCAAGTATAAAAGGTACTTCGGGTTTGAGCCCTTATTTGGCATTAGGTATTGTGAGCACAAAGCAATTACTAGTAAATATTCAAAACCGCTATCCAGATATTTTAACCACTTCAAAAAGCAAAACATTTACGTGGGTTAACGAGCTTATTTGGCGAGAGTTTTACCGACACCTGTTGAGTGAATATACCAAACTTTCGCGCGGAGAAAACTTTAACGAAAAGTATAATGCTGTTAAATGGCGCAAAAGTGACAGTGAATTTAAAGCTTGGTGCGAAGGCAAAACAGGTTATCCGTTAGTTGACGCAGCAATGAGGCAGTTAGTGCAAACGGGCTGGATGCATAACCGTTTAAGAATGGTTGTAGCAAGCTTTTTAACTAAGCACTTATTAATTGACTGGCGCGAAGGCGAACGCTTTTTTATGCAGCACTTAATTGATGGCGATTTAGCCTCTAACAATGGTGGCTGGCAGTGGGCTGCAAGTACCGGATGTGACGCGCAACCTTATTTTAGAGTATTTAATCCTATTACCCAAAGCGAACGCTTTGATCCTAACGGCAAGTTTATACGTAAATATTTGCCAGAACTCGAAAAAGTACCAGATAAACACATACATTTTCCTCATGCATATTTAGCATCAATAGGTGCTGATAAGCAGTGTTACTGGCCTGCAATAGTGGATCATAAAGCAGCGCGAGAACGTGCGTTAGCTGCATTTAAGGTGTGATATGGAAACAGTATTACCGGTTGCAAAATTTGTAGAAATTTACCAGCAGCTCGACAAAACTAACCTTCATTTACTCGACGAAATATACAGTGAGCAAATAAAATTTGTAGATCCGATGCACGAAATAAATGGTTTGGGTGAGCTTACTCGATATTTTTCAAACCTATACAGTAACGTAAAGCATTGTCAGTTTGATATTAGCGACACCTATGAGAGTGACGATAAAGCATTTTTGTACTGGACTATGCATTATGCGCATCCAAAGCTTGCTTCAGGAAAAACCATTTCTGTAGAAGGCCACAGCAAGCTTGTGTTTAACGACGGAAAAATTATAAACCACCGAGATTACTTTAATGTTGGCGAAATGCTTTACAAGCATATTCCTTTATTAGGTGGCGTTATAAATTACATTGATAAGCGAGCAGGGTAGCTATGAATATATTAATTACGGGCGCAACCTCAGGCATTGGTGAACAACTTGCAATAAAATATGCAAAGCAAGGAAATACCGTTATTGCATGTGGTAGAAACCTTGAAAAGCTATCTGAGCTTGAAAAGCATACTAATATTAAAGCATGCCAATTTGATGCTACTGATTTGGCCGATATAAAACAGGCAACGCTTGGTTTTCCAGCGTTTGATAAAGTTATTCTTAACGCAGGAAACTGCGAGTACGTTGATGACGCCCGTAACTTTGATAGTGCTTTGTTTGAGCGTGTTATTTCGGTTAATTTACTCGCTATGGGCTACTGCCTTGAGGCATTATTGCCGAAAATAAGCTCTGGCGGTCAGCTTGTGTTGGTAAGTTCAAGTGTTACGTATTTACCTTTACCTCGCTCAGAGGCTTATGGTGCTTCAAAAGCTGGCGTTAGTTATTTAGCAAAAAGTTTAGCAATAGACTTAAACGATGTAGATGTCACTTTAGTACATCCAGGTTTTGTAAAAACCCCACTAACTGATAAAAACGACTTTCCAATGCCCATGGCTGTTACCGCAGAGCAAGCTGCCGATTACATGCTTAAAGGTATTAATAAGCGCCGTAAAGAAGTTCATTTTCCGTATCGTTTTACGCTTTTTTTAAAAGCACTTCGTATATTACCGTTACCACTTTGGTTACGTTTAGCAAAAGGATTAACCCGTTGAAAAAAATAGCAATAATAGGTTCTGGCGTATCGGGGTTAACCTGTGCTCATTTACTACATAAGCATTATGACGTAACAGTATTTGAAAAAAATGATTATATTGGTGGTCATACAGCGACGGTAGATATAACAGATGGTGGTATTAAGCGTGCTATTGATACTGGCTTTATTGTATTTAATGACCGCACATACCCTTACTTTGAAAAACTACTAGCAAGAATTGGTATTGACCGCCAAGAAACGCAAATGAGTTTTAGTGTGCATAACCAAGCTACAGGTTTTGAATATAACGGCCACACATTTGCGAGTTTATTTGCACAAAAAAGAAATATATTCAGACCAAAGTTTTGGCGTTTATTAAGCGACATAGTTAAGTTTAATAAGCTATGTAAAGCAATGCATAGTGAGCAAAGCTACAAAAAAGATCAAACATTAGGGCAATTGCTTGACGATAATGGGTTTAACGATTTTTTTAAATACCATTATATACTTCCTATGGGTGCGGCCATTTGGTCAACCAGTATTAAAGAAATGCAAAATGTGGGTGTAGAGTTTTTTGTTAACTTTTTTTATAACCATGGCTTGCTTGATGTAACCAACAGACCCCAATGGTATGTGATCCCAGGTGGTTCTAGGCAGTATATAAAGCCGTTGATAAAAGGCTTTGCAGAAAAAATAAAATTAAACAGCAATATCCAATCTGTATCACGCGCTGATGATAATGTAACTATTACTTTTGAAAACGGCGCGCAAGAGCACTTCGACAAAGTTGTGTTTGCATGTCATTCCGACCAAGCTCTTGCATTACTTAACGATGCCACAGAGCAAGAACAATCAGTACTAGGTGCCATTCCGTATACAGAAAATTCGGTAGTGCTGCACTCAGACACAAGCCTGTTGCCCGATAGAAAGGCTGCTTGGGCAAGTTGGAATTATTTACTAAATAATAATACCGACAAAGCGGCAGTGGTAACTTATTCAATGAATATTTTACAAGGTATTGATTCTGATACTCAATATTGTGTGACCCTTAATCACCTTGAGGGAATTGATGAAGCTAAAATTTTACGCGAGTTTACCTATCACCACCCTGTATTTAATGAGTCATCTATTGCAGCGCAAAATCTTAAACACACAGTAGATGGCCAAAATAATAGCTTTTTTTGCGGTGCGTATTGGTACAACGGTTTTCATGAAGATGGTGTGCGAAGCGGTGTAGATGTAGCTAGGCAATTAGGTGTTGAATTTGAATAGCGCCGTTTACTTAGGCGATGTTAGGCATCGCCGTTTTGCTGTAAAAAGCCATCAGTTTAAGTACCCACTTTACATGATGTGGGTTGACCTTAAAAACCCACTATTACTTAATAATATCCACCCTATGCTAGGTACTTTTGGGTTTAAAGCTCTTCGCTTTAACCAGGCAGATTACCTAGAAATAACGCAAGGTTCGGAGCCTTTAAATATTATTGAGCGTGCGCAGTGCCAAATTGAAAAATTAGGGGTTAATAAAAAATTTTCCCATATTTATATGTTGGGGCAATTGAGGTGTTTAGGTATTTATTTTAGCCCGGTTAATTTTTACTTTTATGGCAATAGTGAAGACAATTTTGAGTACATGGTGGCTGAAGTGAGTAATACACCGTGGAATGAACGTCACTATTATTTAGTACCTTTACAAAAAAAAGTGAACTTTAAGAAGGTGTTTTCCGTATCACCCTTTATGAATTTGGATATGGACTACCATTGGCATGTAAAACACACTGCTGATAACACATTAATTCATATAGAAAATAAACGTGGTGACGAGTTATTGTTTGACGCATCATTACGATTAAAGCGAAGTCAGCTAACAAAACAACAGATAAGCGTGCTGCTAAAGCAGTTCCCTGCTATGACTTGGTCTATTTTCAAAGGTATTTATGTTCAGGCACTAAAGTTATTTATAAAAAGGGTTCCTTTTTTAGGTCATTCAGGGAAGCCCTAGTATATTAACTGATAGGTACACGCCGGTAGTTATATAATTATAAAGGGTTTAAAATGGAAAAAGTGTCGAGTATAAGCTGCCAAGAGCAAACTGGTTGGTTTACTAATTTATATAAAAAGCTAGTCACAAAAGCCTTTTCAAGCATTGAAACGGGCCAAATTGTACTTGTAGAGAACAACAACTCTACGGTTTTTGGTAACCAACATGCTGACTTAAAAACCACTATTACTGTTAACGATACCGCCATGTATAAAGCGTTCGCGCTTTCTGGCAGCGTTGGTGCCGGGGAGTCTTATATACTCGGTCATTGGTCGTGCGACAACCTCACTAAATTAATCGAAATCTTTGCAATTAATCAAGACCAACTCGACGCATTTGAGAAAAAGTTCTCCTTCTTTAGTGGTTTAGCCCATCGATTTAATCATATTAAAAATAGCAATTCAGAGTTAGGCTCTAAAAAAAATATTGTTGCTCATTACGACCTTGGTAATGATTTATATGAGTCATTTTTAAGTAAAGAGATGCTGTATTCGTGTGCGGTATACCCTTCGCAAAATGCTAGCCTTGAGCAAGCACAGCAAAATAAACTTAAGAAAATTTGTGAACAAGTTGAAATTAATGAAGGTGATACAATTGTAGAGATTGGCACAGGCTGGGGCGCATTTGCAATTTATGCGGCTACTCATTACAACTGTCATGTTACAACAACAACCATTTCTGATGAACAGTACGCGTATGTCGAAAACAAAATTAAAGAGCTTGGGCTTGAGCAAAACATTACGCTCTTAAAGCTTGATTATCGGTTGCTTAAAGGGCAATACGACAAGCTTGTATCTATCGAAATGATAGAGGCGGTAGGGCATGAGTATTTGCCTAGCTTTTTTAAGCAATGTAATAGCTTATTAAAAGAAGATGGCTCAATGTTGATTCAGGCAATAACCATTGGCGATCAACGCTATCAACATTACTTAAAAAATTCAGACTTTATTCAACAGTATATTTTCCCTGGTGGCTGCTTACCCTCACTTAATGAAATGAGCGAGCAAATTAAAAATAACACTAACATGGTTATTCATACCGTTAACGACATTGGTGCCCACTACGCCAGAACGCTTGCCGATTGGCGTACAAAATTTTTAGATAATTGGCACACCTTAGATAGCAATAAGTTTGACGAGCGCTTTCAGCGTTTGTGGTTATTTTATTTTGCTTACTGCGAGGGCGCCTTTAGAACACGCGCTACCAGTACAGTTCATTTAATGGCACGTAAACCTCGTTTTGTAAGTCAAAATGACGAAATTGCCCTTAATTATTAATTTTGTGCTTTTTCAAACAGTGTGGTTTTTATCACTGTTTTTAGAAGCTGACTCTCTTCCTTATACCTTGACCATTGTTGTGCTTATGTTTGCTTTATCTAAGCAGCATAAGCACGATGCACTCATTTTGCTCAAAGGCTTACCCATAGCGTTGCTTGGTGAATATATTGCAGTAAACTTAAATTTACTTGAGTTTGAAGTTTGGCCATTCCCTTTATGGCTTGTTGTTTTATGGGCGGCTTTGTTGCTATGTATTAACACCTCAATGTCATTTTTGAATGGGCTGAAGTTTTGGCAAGCCTACTTAGTGTGTTTAGCTTTTGCGCCTATTAGTTATTACTCTGGCGCTCAGTTTGGTGTGCTTACTATTTATAAGCCGCTTTGGTTATTTTGGTTGATTTATGGTGCTATTTGGGCTGCTGGGTTTACTTTAATTCTTGTTATTAATTCAAAAATAGCGTCATTTCTAAAGTTTAGTAAATAACAGTAGGAGGTTTTATGAACCCTTCAGCAAAAGTATGTTTATTACTTGTGTGCATTAGTTTTGCTTCCTTAGTGTCACCCTGTAGCGCTGCGAAAACAAATTTTAAAAAGGTGGGTGATGCACGCATGGAGTACTTATTTTGGGATGTATACGACGCGAGCCTTTATACACCTTCTGGGCAGTATGAAAGTGGTAGTAACCCAGTAAAATTTACGCTTACCTACTTACGCGATTTTGCCGCAAAAGACATAGTAAAAGCAACAAAGGAGCAGTGGCAGCATTTAGGAAAAACCGATTTAGCCCCTAAATATGCCTCGCAACTTTTAGCAATGTGGCCGGATATAAAAAAAGGTGAGTCACTTAGTTTAAAAACTTCGGACTCTGGGGTAGCTCGCTTTTATCATGATGGGGAGCTACTTGGTGAAATATCAGACCCAGATTTTGCCGCTGATTTTTTAGCCATTTGGCTAAGCCCCCAAACATCGGAGCCAAAACTTCGTAAACAACTATTAGGGATTTGATATGCGTAATTTTAACACTTTTACTAAACTGTTGATTTTAGCTTGCACACTGTTTTTAGTAAGTTGCTCTGCGCCTAAAGTAGAGCATTATAATGACAGTAACCCAGAATTTGATTTTAAATCATTTTTTAATGGCAAATTAAAAGCCTACGGCGTTGTACAAGATTATAAAGGTGAACTAACCCGCAAGCTCGTAGTTGAAATGAATGCGACGTGGGAGGGCAATCGAGGCGTTATAGAAGAAGATTTTGTGTATGACGATGGTGAAACACAAAAACGTATTTGGTATGTCACTTTAAATAACGATAACAGCTTAATTGGCCGTGCCGATGATGTGCTTGGTACTGCGACAGGTAAAAGCGCCGGAAGTGTTTTTCATTGGAATTATAATGTGGCACTGCCGTATGACGGCAGTACGCTTGAGGTTAATTTTGATGATTGGATGTACCTGGTTACACAATCGCGCTTGATAAACCGTACGTCTATTGTTAAGTTTGGTGTCGAGGTTGGGGAAGTGACCTTAGTGATCGAAAAAATATAGAGCAGTTTGTTGTTTCAAGTGCGCCTTTTGTGCACTTAAATTAAGTTTTAGTTAACCCAACACGCTGTATTTTACCGAGAATTATTAAAATTTTACGCATTTTCGAAGTATTTAGGCAAAAAACGCAATTTGCTGTTGCTAACTCCTTAAAAATGCATAAAGATAGGTTTTGCGAAGGCAAAATAATAACGAATAGGAATCTAACAATGAATAAAGCTCAATTAGTTGAAAAAATCGCTACTGATGCAGAAATCTCTAAAGCTGCTGCTACACGTGCACTTGACGCGTTTACTGGCGCTGTAACTACTTCTTTAAAAGAAGGTAATTCAGTTGCATTAGTAGGTTTTGGTACTTTCTCAGTTAAAGAACGTGCAGCACGTACTGGCCGTAACCCTCAAACGGGTGCTGAGATCCAAATCGCAGCGGCAACTATCCCAAGCTTTAAAGCAGGTAAAGGTCTTAAAGACCAAGTAAACCCTTAATTGGCGCTTTACAGAATTTTTTAAAAAAGAGCTATTTAGCTCTTTTTTTTTGCCTTCAAAAAAAGCCACGAATAGTGGCTTTTAATTTATAAATTTAGTTAAGCAGGCTTTATGCTTTTAAGGCCTTATCACCACGGCCAATACCTACAGCGCCTGAGCGTACCACTTCAATAATATCTGTTTCATGACGCAAGGTGTCTAAAAACGATTCTATTTTATCTGTACTACTTACCAGTTGTAAGCTGTAGCTTTGGCGTCCCATATCTAAAATAGCACCTTGGAACACATCTACAACGCGTGTAACAGCAGCGCGGGTGGTTTCGTCTTGGGCAAATACTTTTACTAGTAATAGTTCACGTTCTATGTGACTCATCTCTGTTAAATCAATAATTTTTAGTACATCAACTAACTTATTAACTTGTTTAGTGATTTGTTCAACAATTCTGTCATTGCCCATTGTTGTTATGGTAATACGTGATAATGACTCATCATCGGTTGTGCCTACAGTTAAGCTATCTATGTTGTACGCACGTTGTGAAAAAAGCCCTACAATGCGCGACAAAGCACCAGGTTCATTTTCTAATAATATAGATAATATACGACGCATTATGCTTTTACTCCTTTACGTAACCACATCTCATCAATGCCACCTAGTTTAATTTGCATTGGATATACATGTTCTTTTTCATCAACGTTTATATCTAAAAATACTAAACGGTCGTTAATGCTCATTGCTTTATCAATGGCAGGTTGTAGCTCATCGAGCGTGTCGACTTTAATACCTACATGGCCATAGCTTTCAACTAGTTTTACAAAATCAGGTAGTGAGTCCATGTAAGATGATGAATGGCGACCACCATAAATCATATCTTGCCATTGGCGTACCATGCCCAATGAGCGATTATTTAGTGATACCACTTTTACCGCTAAGTTATATTGCAAACACGTTGATAGCTCTTGAATGTTCATTTGAATAGAGCCATCACCTGTAACACATACAGATTCTTTATCTGGGAACGCTAGTTTTACACCCATCGCTGCTGGTAAACCAAAGCCCATGGTGCCTAAGCCACCAGAGTTAATCCACTGGCGCGGGTTTTTAAATGGGTAATACTGCGCGGCAAACATTTGGTGTTGACCCACATCAGAGCTTACGTATGCATCGCCATTTGTTGCTTTGTAAACTGCTTCTATAACTGCTTGAGGCTTAATTTTATCGCCATCTGTGTTGTAGCTTAAGCACTTTTGTTCACGCCAGCTTATAATTTGGCGCCACCAATCTTCTTGTGCGCTTCTATCAATTTGAATACTGCTTTTATCTATGCCTGCCTGTAGTTGCTCCATAACGGTTGCTAAGCAACCTACAACAGGTATGTGCGCTTTAATTGTTTTAGAGATAGAGGTTGGGTCTACATCAACATGAACAATCGTTGCGTTAGGGCAAAACTTTTTAACGTTATTGGTTACACGATCATCAAAACGTGCACCTAGGGCTAAAATTACATCGGCGTTTGCCATGGCTTTATTTGCTTCTAACGTGCCATGCATACCTAACATACCCACGTAATTTGGATGAATGCCTGAAATACCGCCTAAGCCCATTAGCGTATTTGTAATAGGGGCATTTAATGACTCAACCAAGCGTGTTAGTTGCTCTGAGGTATTAGATAAAATGATGCCACCGCCAGAATAAACAACCAGTTTTTTCGCTTCTAAAATAGCCGTTACTGCTTTTCGGATTTGCTTAGAGTGGCCTTTAGTATTGGGGCTGTATGTTCTAAGTTCGGTAGTTTGCGGGAAGTCGTATTCAAATTTTACCGCAGGGTTAAGCATATCTTTTGGCAATTCAACCACTACTGGACCAGGGCGGCCTGTGCTGGCTATGTAAAATGCTTTAGCTAATATCGCAGGGATTTCTTTTGCGCTTCTACAGTTAAAGCTGTGTTTTACAACAGGGCGTGAACAACCAACAATGTCGGTTTCTTGGAATGCATCGTCACCAATTAAGCTTGTTGGTACTTGCCCTGATAAAACCACCATAGGAATTGAATCCATATACGCGGTGGCAATACCTGTTATACAGTTTGTGGCACCAGGTCCTGAGGTAGCAAGTACAACACCAACTTCGCCAGTGGCACGGGCGTAACCGTCAGCCATATGAGTAGCGGCTTGTTCGTGGCGTACTAAAATATGTTCAATGTCTTCTTGTTGAAAAAGCGCATCGTATAAATCTAAGACCGATCCACCAGGGTAGCCAAAAATATACTTAACCTTTAACTCTTTTAATGCCTGAACAACTAGTTCAGAACCATTATACTCTTGTTTGCTCATCCTCATTCCTCTGTGCGCTGTTTATGCATAAAAAAACCCCCGCGTAGTGCGAGGGTTTTTAAAAAGCAATTTCACTTTTTAATACATCCCCGCTGGGCTTATCACTAAGACCAGTACGAGCACGATTAAAAGGTGAAGTTGTTTTTTCATAATTGTCACTTTATAAAAAGCAAAATGCTGCTTTAGATTAAAAATTCTTTATGGGGTTATTTTTAAGGGTTTTACGCGCTTATGTCAACCGTGAATAGGGTGTTTTGGATTAAAATTTCAAATTAATTTGTTTTTAGTTAAAAAGCTTGCAGCTTATTTTGAGTTATATGAAAAATATGAAGAAATTATGCTTATTTTAATGGGTAACTATAATCGGTAAATACACCTATATGCACTATGCTTTAAGTATATTTTAGGTATCATAAGGCTATAATCTGTTTGGGGAAATTACAGTGAAAAAAATAACATGGTTAAGTTTGTTGCTAAGCAGTTTAAGTGTCAATGCAGCAAGTGAAAGCCCGCATGACCCTGGTGTTATCAATAAAGAGCGCATTGCGTATTGGCTTAATAAACGCGCTGAAAATTCACAAATAACAAATATGCATACAACAAGTGCATCTAATACAAATAGTGTAGAGAGTTACCTGCAAAATACGTCTTACAACAGTGCTCGTTCGCTCAAGCGTGTATCAGCTATGAAAGCGCGTTTAACAAAGGCGCCTAATACTAAAAATTCAGTAGCGTATTCATCAACGATTAGCCCAAACGATACAGTCACTAACGCTAAAGTGCTTGCTATTTTAATTGATTTTCCTGACTTAAAGCACAATAACAACCAGTTAAGTGCACAAGACACAGATATGTTTTATGAAAGCTATACGCCTGAGCACTATCAAAACATGCTATTTAATAGCGAAGGCTTTTTAGGTCCAAATAACGAAACATTGACTAGCGTTTATCAATATTACTACGGAGCATCTGGGCAAAGCTTTATTTTTAATGGGCAAGTATATGGCTGGGTAACTGCCGATTTTAACGCCAAAGAGTATGGCGAGCGCGTAGGGAATACCCGAGATATAAATGCCCCAGCGCTAATTCAAGAGGCTGTAGAAAAAGCAGTAAGCCAGTTTGATATTGATTTAACACAGTACGATTTAACTGATCTCGATGATATAGACAATGATGGCATTATTAACGAACCAAACGGTATTATTGACCATGTTATGGTGTTTCATTCTAGTGTTGGTGAAGAGGCCGGTGGCGGTTACTTAGGCACAGATGCAATTTGGTCGCACCGCTACTATGTATTTGATGAAAACAGTGACCCCGTTACTATAGCTGGGAGCAACATTAAGTTATCGGGTTACACAATTAATCCTATTGATGCAAGTATTGGTGTTGTCGCCCATGAATTTGGCCACGACTTAGGGTTACCTGATGAATACGATTTACAATCTAATACTGTAGGAGAGCCTGTTGCCTCGTGGTCTATTATGTCAACGGGTAGCTGGGCAGGCGCGCTGCGTGGTTCACAACCTGTGATGTTTAGTGCTCAAGCGTTAGCGTACTTACAGCAAAGATATAACGGTAATTGGGTTAATCAGCTCAATTTAGCGATGGAAGAGGTAAACGATAATTCATTACAAAGCCTAGTATATTCAAGCAGTAGCTTGCAGGAACAAAGTCAAATTAAAGTAACCTTGCCTAACCGGTTAGAAGCTTTTAAAACCCCTGTAGAAGGGGATTTTCAGTTTTTTTCTGGTACAGGGAATAACCTGACTAATTCGCTTAATCAAACAATTACTTTGCCCGAAACTTCACTTGCGCTAACGCTCAACTTTTTAGCTTTTTATAGCATTGAGCGCGATTATGATATAGTGCAGGTAAAGGTAAATCAAACGCCAATTGCGGGTAATTATACCCAAGCTGTAAATCCTTATTATGGCGATATTGGCCCGTATTTAACCGGAGATTCTTTTTTAAATGCGGATGCACAGCAGCCCAATGGCTACTTAAACCATCAATTTGATTTAAGTGACTATGCAGGGCAAACCATAAGCCTAAGCATTGAATACATTACAGACACCAACACTAATTACTATGGTTTTGTGGCTGATGATATCAAAGTGACAAATGGCTCATCGGTAATTTGGCAAAATAACGCAGAACAACCAAGTTCTACCCTTGCTTTAAATGGGTTTAGCAGAGTAGGTGCGTATATTTACGCTAAGCCATCGTACTATTACTTACAGCTACGTGCTCACAAGGGAATGGATTCAGGACTTCAAAATGAGCAGTACTCACCTGGCGTATTACTATGGTATAGCAACACTGCGTTTGATGATAACAACACTACAGAGCATCCAGGAGGCGGTTTTAATTTGGTGGTTGATGCAGATCAAAACCCCATTTATCGTGGCTCAAGTAGTACTACACTTGCTGATACGCCCATACAAATGCGCGATGCGACATTTAGTTTATATCAGCAAAGTGCAGGTTTAGGCGATCAAAATTTAGCGGCAATTAACACATTTGACGACAGTGTTGATTATGGTTTTTCACCGCAAGCTGAGTCGGGAGTTGACCTTGTTAAGCAGGGTTTCAGTTTCGAAATAATTAGCCAACAAGCTGACAGTGAAAACGCTGAGCTTATGCTTAACTATAACGCACAGCAGCAAATTACAGCCGATATTGATAATTTATCGGTGAGCTTTGATGTTACGGGCGTAGAGCTAACGCCCACCGATACTTTTTTGTGGGACTTTGGTGACGGACAAACAAGCTCTGATTTATCAAGTAACCATACCTATGAGGATTTTGGCAGTTACACGGTCACATTTGAAGCCCAGGGTGACAATGGCACTACAAAACAAACAAAGCAAATTACCTTAGTAAAAGCGCTTGAAATAGAAAGCGTGAGTTATCAGCTAACTGATGGGCAGCTAAGTGCACAAGCCGAGGTTTCGGGCGGCGGCGCACCGTATAGCTATAGCTGGACTATAGATAACAACTCGCCTGTACAAACACAAAGCTTTGACTACCAATTTAGTTATTCAGGCAATTACACATTGGCGCTAGTTGTAACCGATGCGCAAGGTACTTCACGTACAAATAGCCAAGTTTTAAGTGTTGAGGTAGCGCTGCAACTTAATAGTAGCGTGTTAACTAACGCCTTAACAGCTCATTTTTCAAGCACTGCTTTAGGTGGCTCTGCTAATTATAATTATAGTTGGGACTTTGGTGATAGCACTCAGGCAGTGACTTCGCAAAACCCAAGCCATACTTATCAAAATCCAGGTACTTATTCAGTCAAACTTGTAGTTACAGATAGCGTGTCAAATGAAGTGTTAACTAATGAGCTTACAGTCACAGTGCAAAATGCGAAAAGTGAATCTTCATCGGGGGGAGGCGCAATAGGGTATTTAATGGCTTTACTATTAATAGGCAGTATTGGCAGGCGATTAAATAGCTAATTTTGTTTGGGTAAAAAACAAGATGCTAGTGCTTTAAAATCTAGAGCTCTTAAATTTAGTACCCTAAAACCAGTTTGCACGATTATTTAGAAGTAGCTTACTAATTTTTTAAAAGTAAAAAGCCAGCAAATAGCTGGCTTTTTAGGCTTAAAACAAGGTTAACTTATTTTAATTATAAACGGTCAATTACTGATTGAGTGAAATCAGTTGTACCGTGGCTGCCGCCTAAATCGCGCGTTGTACGGTCGCCAGATTTAATTACATCTGCAACAGCACTACGAATACGCTCAGCAGTGTCGCCCATGTTTAAATGCTCAAGCATTTGAATAGACGCTAAAATTACAGATGTTGGGTTAGCTAGGTTTTTACCTGCAATATCTGGTGCACTGCCGTGTACAGCTTCAAAAATAGCAGCATCTTCACCAATGTTTGCACCTGGTGCCATACCTAAACCACCTACTAAACCAGCACAAAGGTCAGATAAAATGTCGCCAAATAAGTTAGTTGTCACTACAACATCAAATTCTTCTGGCGTCATTACAAGTTTCATACACGTTGCATCAACAATCATTTCAGTTGATTCGATTTGTGGATAACGCTCAGCTACTTCACGTGCTACTTTTAAAAATAAGCCAGATGTAGATTTTAAGATGTTTGCTTTATGTACAGCGGTTACTTTTTTACGGCCTTCACGTACAGCGAGTTCGTATGCAAATGTTACGATTTTTTCTGCGCCTTCACGTGTAATTACTGATTTAGCTTCAGCTTCGTTACCATCTTCGCTAACTACTTGGCCTGCACCTGAGTACATACCTTGTGTGTTTTCACGAATAGTAATGATATCGATATCGTCGTAACGTGCTTTAGTACCAACAAATGATTTAACAGGGCGTACGTTTGCATATAAACCAAACTGCTTACGTAGTGTTACGTTAATAGATGTAAAACCTTCACCTACTGGCGTAGTTAATGGGCCTTTTAGGGTGATTTTGTTTTTAGCGATTGTATCAATTGTTTCTTGAGGAAGTAGCTCGCCAGTTTTTTCTAGTGCAGCAAGGCCTGCATCAACAAATTCATAATCAAAATCGCAACCTGCGGCTTTTAATATTTCAAGTGCTGAGTCGATAATGCTCGGACCGATGCCGTCGCCTTTGATCACTGTGATGGTTTGTTTGGCCATTGACTTTTCCTTTAAAAGAATAAAAAACGAACATAAATTATTACTATTTATAGTAACTGCTTGTTAGGTCATTTATGTTACGTATGTGGATATATTTTGAGGGCGCATTTATACCAACTTATTACTCATTTTGCCAGTTTATAGTATAAATACAGGGTATAACCTGTGTTTATAGTCGCCATAAGTAACTTAAATGCTGTTATAAAGCGATAACCCTTGCAGTTGCTCAAAAAAGTCGTTGTTAGAATCAAAGCCTTGCACTTTTAATTGCTCGTTTAATGTTTGTTGCTGCCACGGAGTTAACTGCAAAGATGGCTTAAAAATAGTTTGTGCTACTACCTTTAAACTAATCCATAACTTGTTTTTTTCGTTCAGCTGCTTTTTTGGTTGTTGTTCAGCTTCAAGTAGTGGCACTGTCCATGGGTTGTCTAGAAGTAAATGGGTGAGTGTTGAATTTAAGTGATCGTTATTAATCACTTCTACACCAAAAAAAGTAGCTAACGTTGCACTGTAGGTTTTATTTGGCGTGCGACTAATACATACCTTTGGTGAAACTTGTGCACTGCAATGAGTTAGTAGGTAATGTACATAACCATAAATAGGCAGTGCTAAATGCTCAAATTGATGATTAGGGTTTTTACTTACCAGTAACGCTAATATATCAATAAAGCAATGGAGCTTATTACGCACTAAGTGTTTATGTGGATGGGCAGAAGAGTCAACCAATTGCTCAAAGATGACACGTTGAATAATAGCAGGTGCATTATCGTAACCAACCATAGATAAGCTATGACGAAGGTCTTTAGCTGCTTGGTGTTCTTTGTTATAGGGTTTAACTGCTTGGCATAACTTAGCTTTTACTTCGTTAAAAGGCGTTAGTAATTTGTCTAGCCCTTTAAAGCTATACTCATGGGCAACTTTAATATGACTCACTAAATCTATTAAATCATGTTCATTACTTTGAACGGCAGCAGTGTGGCTAGGGCTTGGAATGTGCTCAGTATTCCATGCTAAAAATAAAATGCGTTTATCACTACATTGCCATTGTAGGGGTTGATCTTTCAAGGTTGTTTTTACTTTGTACCAAGCCAACTTTTGCTCATTAGTAGCATTAATCAGTATATGCTTATTTGCTTTATCACTACCTAGATACACCATAGCTTGATCTGAGTAAATAATTCGGCTACCCGGTAAATGCGGGCCAATATTAGCTATTAAATCTTTAATAAGTTTTTGCGCGAAAGGATTAGCTGTTTTTACGTATAATTCGCCCAGCGCTTTGTAAAAGCTCAGGGGGTTTTTCTTTACAGTATAGGTAATGTTCATCGCAACAATATTACACAGTGCGCACAAGGTAATAGCATTATCATAAAGCATGATATCGCTGGTACTTAGCAATGCATGCTTGTATTTATTTAGTTTTGCTAATATATGAACCATAGTTTGCGCTGGTGGTTTGGCAGTGAGTAACACCTTTGCAGCCAGTTGATGGCGAAAACGCCAGGCTTTTTTATCACCAACCGTGAGCATTGTTTGCTGGGAAATTTTATTAAGCTGTGTAACTACGCAGCAGTGCTCTAATAACGCAATGCTTATATACAACTCGGTTAATTCTTCGTCATAGTGTTGGCTGGAGCAAATAGCTGCACTTAGCACGCACTGATTAATAACAAGATTTGTGGCAAAGTTGTATTGGCTCATATACAAACTCATGCGTGCTTGCATTGCGTACGGATGTTGCTTATAAAGCTCTCTATACTGCTGAGCAGTGTGTACTACAAGCGGGTAGAGGTGCTGCCATTGCTCTTTATCATTATAAACTTTAAGTATTTGGTTGGTGTTGTGCATTAACCGTAATAGCTGTTTCGAAATTGGCTCATCCATTTGCCATCACCTAGTGTTTTCTTGAAAAGTTGAATACGCGCTTGGTCCCCATAAAAACAGTTCACCGTTTTTAAATAGCAAACCAGTGCACTCATCCATGGTTGTTATTCCATCTGATGTTTTATGCTGTGTGCGGTAAAAAATAATTTGCCATACTTGGTCTTTATTACGCTTTGCATAGGTTAAGTCGGGGCTACCTAAATAGTCTAATACAGTATTAAGCGTTACCGATTCATCAATAGAGAGCTTTTTTATGTAGCGCTCGTTAAAGGCTTCACGGTCTTGCCAAATCATCGCTTGTGGGTCGTCTTTATAAAATGTGATCACTAAGGTGGCAATAAGCGCATATAGCCCTAACCCTAATATTAAGTATCTTATAAATTTTTTAATCATTATTAACCCAAGCCTAAAACAATAAAGTGAGTATATGCCCAGCGCCACATCAGTGCTATTAACATGCGACTAATTCAACCTTAATTGCTTTAAACTAAAGCCTAGTTGTATATCTGTGCGTAAAGTTACTAATTGCTTAGAAATTACATACATATTTTTTTGTTCAACTAACTTTTTTTGAATACCGATTGCTAAGCTATCATCACCTATTGCGTCATCTATTGTTTTGTAATTATTTACAATTTGCTGAGCAGACTTAGTACCAATACCTTTAACCCCGGGTACATCGTTAGTTTTATCACCAGCGAGCGCCCAAAAGTCAACTAGCTTAGCTTGCTCCACACCAAAACGTTCTTTAATGCTGTGTTGATCTAGGTATGACTTTTTAAAGTAATCGTAAACGCAAATATGGGTATTTAAAAAAGGTAAAAAGCCTTTATCGGTAGATACAATCGTGCTATTTATTTGATTAGTGGCGGCTTTATCTGCAAGGGTTGCAATAATATCGTCTGCTTCGTCATTTATAGGCTCAAATACCACAATACCTGTTTGTTCAATAGCGTGTTTAAAATCCACTAACGCATTTTTTAGCGTTTGTGGCATGGGGGCTCTTGAATGTTTGTAATCTTTATAAAAATGGTAACGCCAGCTTTTATCACCATCAAAAACAGCAATTGCATGAGTTGCATTGCTCGATTGCAATAGTTTTTTACAGGCATGCGCTACACGAGCGCAGCTTGCTTTTAGCATTTGCTCATCACTATGGTGGGTTTGGTTTGCGTCTACAGCGTAAATGCGCCTAATTAAATTAAGCGCATCAATTAAAAGTAAATGGGGTTTCAAATAATCTAACTCATGCTTTTATTTTATAACAAGGAATATACTTACTACCTGGCAATTTCATACGGCCCTGATCAACAAAAGCTTGTAGAAGTTTATCCATATCTTTCATTAAGTCGGGTTCGCCACTTAAAATATACGGGCCATGTGCTTTTATAGCGCGTAAACCTTCATCTTTTACATTACCAGCCACAATGCCCGAAAACGCCCTGCGCAAATTAGCCGCTAATTGCTGCTTAGGTTGTTCAAGGTGTAAATCTAGACTCGCCATGTTTTCGTGGGTTGGGGCAAACGGCTGCTGAAAGTCGTTGTCAATTTTAAGTGTCCAATTAAAGTAATACGCATCGCCTTGGCTTTTACGATAATTACGAACGTTAGCCATACCAGACTTTAATTTTTGTCCAACGAGGGCGGGATCATCAATGATCACCTCAAATTTATCAAGCGCTTCTTTACCTAGTGTTAGTTCAACAAACTTACACAGCTCGCTAAAATAGGCTTCGCTTTCTTTAGGGCCGGTTAAAATAACAGGCAAACACTGTTTTTTGTTATCTGGATGCAGCAAAATACCTAATAAATAAAGCAGCTCTTCTGCAGTACCCGCGCCACCAGGAAAAATAATAATTGCATGGGCCGTTCTGATAAAGGCTTCAAGGCGCTTTTCAATGTCGGGTAAAATTACAAGTTCGTTTACTATTGGATTAGGTGGCTCTGCTGCAATAATGCTTGGCTCTGTTAAGCCCAAATAGCGGTTTTCACTAATTCTTTGCTTTGCATGGCCAATTGTAGCGCCTTTCATAGGGCCCTTCATTGCACCGGGTCCACAACCTGTACAAATGTTTAAACCGCGCAAGCCTAGTTCGTAGCCTACTTGTTTTGTGTATTTATATTCGGTTTCATTTATTGAATGCCCGCCCCAGCAAACAATCATATTGGGCTCGCTGTTGACTCGTAAGGCTCCTGCATTTCTAAGCATATCAAACACCATGTGAGTAATGGCTTTTTGCTCTTTTAAATCTTTTTCGTATTTTTGGCAGATAAATAAAATATCGCGAATAACAGAAAAAATATGCTCGTGAATACCGGTAATTATTTCGCCATCAACAAAGGCTGTTTCGGGTGGGTTTTCAAGTTCAATTTTAATGCCGCGTTCGCGGCTTACTAGGCGAATATCAAAGTCTTGGTATTTATTGTATATTTCGTTACTTTCGTCGGTATGGCTACCTACATTAAGTACGGCCAGCGCACAGTTTCTAAAAAGTCTGTAGCGTTCACTGGCTGAAGATTGCTCTAATAAATCAACTTCTAATTGCGACAGTAAATCTAAAACCCCTGTTGGGTTTAACTGTATTAACATCGGCATTCTCCTTGCTGCTTTAAATGTAAAAAACGACATGTCATTAATAATAGCACTCAAAGTAATTGAGAATTATGACATTATTTACTAATGCAAAGACGATCCCGACCTGTATTTTTAGCTTCGTAGAGGGCGTCATCAGCTCTATCAAATGCTTTGAGCGGGGTATCGCCTTGTTTAAATTGCGTAGCGCCTAACGAAATTGTAATTTCTATCTCTTTTTCTCTAAATTTAAAAGGAATATTTTTAATTACTTTTCTAAGTTTATCAAGCGGCTGGGCTGCATGAGAAAGTGAAAGCCCAGGCATAAGTAGTACAAACTCTTCACCGCCATAACGGGCAATAAAGTCAGACTGCCTTACCGATTTTTGCAGTGCTTTGGCTATTACTTGTAACGTTATATCGCCTGCTGTGTGGCCAAACCTATCGTTAATTGACTTAAAGTGGTCTACATCAATAACAACTAGAGTAACATCAGATGCCTGCACATTAAACAAATGCATTTCGTGATTGTAGCGCTCATCAAAGGCAGCTCTATTTGGCAGCTTAGTTAAGCTATCAAGTAGGCTTTTAAAGCGCTGCTCGTTTAAGCGCTTTTTATATTTGCTTAACTTTCCTTCTAAGCTGCCAATACGCTCATTAATTTCATCAAAACTGGTAATGAGCATTTCACGGTCTTTTCGCTCGAGCTGCTCTTTGGCTATAAAATCTTGGCTTAGCGATTTTAATTCGTTATCAACCAGTTCTTTTAAAGACGAAATAGACGTAGCGCTTTGCGTTTGCTCATTTAAATGTTTAATTTTTCCTTCAATGCGTTTATTTAAAGAGTCAAATTCGACCCCCATAGACTTAGAATGCTGGCTAGTCGAAACGATTGATGAGTGAAGTTCTTCAAGAGTTTGATTTAGAGAAACTAAAAAACTTTGCGCAGATTGACGCTCTTTACTGATATTTTTAACAACAACACTAATTATATTTATAGCGGCTTGAAGCAACTCTTCGAGATTGTCGCTCTCTGTAATCGCATTTTTAATTTGTTTAATTTGCTCAGTTGATTCATCTTCTAACACTAACTCGTTTGCAAGCTCAAGTAGCTTATTAGCCATTTTAGGCGAAACAGCACATTGCTCACTATCACTGCTTGAAAGTTTACTATGTAACGCATGATGATAAAAATTAATCAGCTGATTGAGAAGCGGGATATAATCATGGGTAGACTGAACATTGTTTATGTCGTGATCGAGTAAGTGCCTCAAAGTACGGCGGGTGTCATCGGGTAAGCCTTTTGTTTTTTGTAAAAGCTTGCCTGCATTTTGTACGCTTGAAAATAGCTCTCGTTGATGCGCAATTTGAAGTGCTTCTTGATTTTGTAAAATTAATAAAATGTCATCAATTAAAGGCGATAGTATTTCAAAACCAACACCTTTATTTAATGAATTTCTAAATTTAGCTAATCTGTTATCCAGCTCAGTATCAAGCCCTTTGCAACTTAAAGACAGTTTCGAAGTTAAATTAGACAAGGTATCTACTTGGTATTTGCGCGCACTTTCTACGGCCATCCTTGCTTCAATTGCTTGCTTTAACTTTTTATCTGTAGCGTTAGAGTTTTCAGACACCTAAGCGTACCGCCATCGTGTTAATTACATTACCTTCAGTTTACAACAAAATCATATTAAGTGTAGTTATCTAATTAAAAACTTAGCATTTTTAACATTTCTTATGCGTGTAAACCGAGCTAATAGGGCGTTTATCGTTTTTAATTCACTTTTAATTTATGCCTTGTTAGTCTTGCTGCAAATAATAAGTAACCTTGAGTGATTATGAAAAAGCGTTTAGCCCTTTGTATTTTAGCCGCGTGTTCAGCCCCTGCATTAGCCGATGTAAATTATTCTTTGAGCATTACCGAACCACAACACCATTTAGGTGATGTAAGTGTTGAGTTTCCTAAATCGGCGCAGTCACATATTGATGTAAAACTACCTGCATGGCGCACTGGTCGTTACGAAATTTTAAACTTAGCAAATGGCGTACGCTACTTTGAAGCAAAAGATGATGCTGGCAAAGCACTTAAGTGGGAAAAAATTAACCACAGCACATGGCGTGTGCATTTGAATGAACCTACAGAAGTTAATATTGATTACCAAGTTTATGCCAACGAGCTAGGTAAACGTGCACGCCATATTGATGATAGCCATGCATTTGTTGATGCATCGGGTTTTTTCATGTTTAGTGAGTCGTTTCGCCAAGAAACTGTAACAGTAAATTTAAATGTGCCTAAACAGTGGCGCTCTGTTTCAGGAATGGATAACCATAAAAACAAGCATAGCTTTAAAGCTGCAGATTACGATGTGCTTGTAGACTCACCAATTGAAACAGGTATTAATAAGTTACATAAATTTGAAGTTGAAGGGCGTAAATACGAACTCGTCATTTGGGGAGAAGGCAATTACGATGAGCAATTAATGCTTACCGACTTAAAAAAACTGGTTACTACAGGCAACGTAATTTGGGATAGCTACCCGTATGAACGCTATGTATTTATGGTACATGCTACATCTGGCGCGGGTGGTGCAACAGAGCATTTAAATTCGACGATTATTCAACGTCCACGAGACCGTTTTGGTAGCCGCGAAGATTATTTAGGCTTTATAAGTACCGCTGCGCACGAATTTATTCATACTTGGAACGTAAAAGCATATCGCCCTAAAGGGCTTGCGCCATACGATTATACGAATATGAATTATTCAAACCTACTGTGGATTTCAGAAGGCTCTACCAGTTACTTCGAAGATCATTTGCTCGTGCGTTCAGGCATTGAAACTACCGATGAGTTTTTTAAACTTTTAGGAAAAACTATAAACCGCCACTTACAAACACCAGGTCGCGAAGTGCAAAGTGCAAGCGAAACAAGTTTTGATAAATGGATTAACCAAGGCGGAGACCACGCCCGTAACTACAGTACTAACATATACTTAGAAGGCTCATTGCTTTCAATGCTATTGGACATTAAGTTATTAGAGTCGACTAAGGCAAAGGTTAATTATCGACAAGTTCACAATGCGTTATATAACGAGCATAAGCTACCTGCAGGTTTTACTGAGCAAGATGTATTAAACATTTTAAAAGAACTTACCGGTGAAGATTACGCAACTTGGTGGCATGATAATGTTAGTACCCCAGCTAGTATAGACTTTGATGCTTTGTTAAATAAAGTTGGCTTAAAACTCGAGCGCCCAGCCAAAGCTAAATCATTAGCAAGTATTGATGCGAGCGCTAAAAACACCGGTGAATTACTTACTCTTACACATGTACGTAGAGGCGGTGCCGCTTGGCGAGCGGGTTTAACAACAGATGATAAAATAGTGGCTGTAAACAAGCATCATGTTGGTAAAGATTTAAAAGCGAGCCTAGAAGTATTTAAAGCAGGCGATAAAGTGACTATTGACTACATACGTCGTGACGCGCTTGAATCAACAACACTTGTGCTATCAGAAGACTTTGATATGCCTAAAAAGGTTGTACCTAACAAAGCTGCTAACTTAACACAGCGTGCATTATTTAAAGCGTGGATGGGCGTTGAACACCCATTAAATGCTGCAGCTGATTAACAGCTTAAATTGTACGTAAATAAAGGAGCTTAGGCTCCTTTTTTTATATCTAATACAAAAATAATATTAACTTAAAACTAATCTTAAAGTGCTAATTAAAAAACATCTTCTATTATTAATTTAATAATGATTGAAGGTTAGGTTTAAATGAAGTCATTAAAAACGGTTCAAACACTGTCGCATCAATTTGTACTTAATGACCCACTGCATCAGTTATTTGATGCGGTTAACGCTATTTCTGTGCAGGGTTATGACGAGCAACGCCAAGTTATATATTGGAATAAGGGGAGTGAACTGTTATATGGCTACACTAAAGATGAAGCTACGGGTAAAAAGTTAGAAGATTTAATTATTCCTCCCCCCATGCGTGAAGCCGTTATAGAGGCCCACAGTAACTGGTTAGTACACGATATTGAAATACCCGCCGCCGAGCTGACATTAACTAAAAAAAATGGCATTAATGTCACGGTTTTTTCTAGCCATGTAATGTTTACTAATCAGCATGGGTTGAAGCAAATGTACTGCATAGATATAGATTTAAGCGATGTAAAACACGCTCAAGCGCAGGCAATGTACAAGCAACACATGTTAGAAAAAATATTTGAAGCAATTCCTGACTTGTTCTTTTTACTAAAACCCGATGGCACAATTGTTGATTACCATGCAAACGATATGAGCAGTCTGTATTTAAAACCAGAACTTTTTTTAAGTAAAACAATGTACGAAGTACTGCCAGGTACGGTGGCTAAGATTTTTCAAGCAAATATTGAAGAGCTATTAATTCACAAGCACAACTTAAGCTTTGAATATGAGCTTTTAGTGCCTCGGGGTGTTTTATACTTTGAGGCAAGGGTGAGTTATTTACATCACTCAGGCCAAGTTATGATCATAATCAGAGATATAACAGAGCAGCATAAATCAGATAAACTAATACGAAAACAAGCTTATTACGATAGCTTAACGCTACTGCCTAACCGCTTTTATTCATTAGAGCAACTTTCTCAGCTTATAGATAAAGCAAGTAAAAAAAATAAAATTGCAGCTGTTATTTTTATAGATTTAGATGACTTTAAAAAGGTAAATGACACCTTAGGCCACGAAATTGGCGACTCTTTACTTATTAGTGCAGCTAAAAAGCTCACTGAGTTAGTGAGTGACAATGCAATTGTAGGGCGCTTAGGTGGAGATGAATTTATTATTATATTGCCTGAGCTTTGTAATAAACAGAAAGTTGATTTAATTGTAAATACTTTGCTCCAAAGCTTTAGGAGCCCATTTAAAATAGATGGCCGCGAACTATTATTAACCCTGAGTATTGGTGTTGCTTTGTATCCTGAAAACGGTAAAACCGCATCAGATTTATTACGCCATGCTGATACTGCTATGTACCAAGCAAAAGCATTAGGTAGAAATACATATACCTGTTTTACCAACGAAATGAATACCGCTATTAAGCGCCGCTTAGCCATTGAAGAACAAATGCACACAGCCCTCGAAAATAACGAGTTTGAACTTTTCTACCAACCTAAATGTGATTTAAAAACAAATAAAATAATGGGGGCGGAGGCTTTATTGCGTTGGAATAACCGTGTGCTTGGCAATGTAACACCCGATGAGTTTATTCCTTTGGCAGAGCAAACAGGTTTGATTATACCTATTGGTAAATTTGTTATAGAGCGTGCATTAAGTTTTTTATCTCAGTGGCAGGCTACGGCTAAACAAAACTACAGCATGGCAATTAATTTATCACCCAGTCAATTTAGAGACTCAGAGTTATTGAATTTTATAAAGCGTACATTAGATAAAACTAAAATAAGTGCAACCAATGTGGAGCTAGAAATTACCGAAGGGGTACTTATGAGCGCGCAAACTAACATACAGCATTCACTTAATGCGATTGCTGCGTTAGGGATTAAGCTTTCAATGGACGACTTTGGTACAGGGTACTCTTCGCTTAGTTATTTAAGGCAATACCCTTTTGAAGTACTAAAAATTGATCGAAGCTTTATAAATGGTATCACTGATAACCAAGAGGACTGCAGTTTAGTCAAAGCGACGATTGCCATGTCGCACAGTCTGGGTTTAACAGTGGTTGCAGAAGGTGTTGAGACACTAGCACAACAACATTTACTAGCCGAATTAAATTGCGATCTCATACAAGGTTATTTTTTTAGCAAACCGCTACCTGCTATGCAGCTACTATGCTTTGAAGGTTGAGGTATTTAAATTTAATCAGTTTATGACCCTTTAATATATTTCATGTGCATTTTATAACCTAAAAATGCTAGGTTAAAACAACACAATATTAAAGGATATAAATATGAAACTAGAGTCATTAGCACTGCACCATGGTTACGAATCTGAGGCCACGACAAAATCTGCAGCGGTGCCTATTTACCATACTTCATCGTACACGTTCGATAACACGCAACATGGTGCCGATTTATTCGATTTAAAAGTACCCGGAAATATCTATACCCGCATAATGAACCCAACTAATGCCGTGCTTGAGCAACGTATTGCCGCGATGGAAGGAGGGATTGGTGCGCTGGCTGTTGCCTCAGGGATGGCGGCTATTACGTATGCTATTCAATGTTTGTGTGAAGTAGGCACTAATATTGTAAGCACCAGTCAAGTCTATGGCGGCACGTATAATTTATTTGCCCATACATTACCACGCCAAGGTATTGAAGCGCGTATGATAAAGGCTGATGACTTTAGCGCATTCGAGGACGCCATTGACGACAATACCCGTGCTGTTTTTTGTGAATCTATTGGTAACCCTGCAGGTAATATTGTTGATATTGAGCGTTTAGCTAAGATTGCTCATAGCAAAGGTGTGCCACTTATTGTTGATAATACCGTGGCTACACCGTATTTATGCCGCCCATTTGAACTAGGCGCCGATATAGTGGTGCACTCGCTCACAAAATACATAAACGGACACGGCACTGCCATTGGTGGCATGATTGTTGATTCCGGTAAGTTTGATTGGAAAGCAAATGCTACACGCTTTGCAATGATGAACGAGCCCGATCCGTCGTATCACAATGTAGTTTATACCGAAGCCTTTGCAGAAGCGGCTTTTATAGGTCGTTGCAGAGTAGTGCCACTTAGAAATACCGGCGCAGCGCTTGCACCTAAAAACTCATCTGACATTCTAATTGGCCTTGAAACCTTAGGCTTAAGAATGGATCGCCACTGCGAAAATGCACAACAATTAGCTGAGTATTTAGAAAATCATCCAAAAGTGCTTTGGGTTAATTACGCAGGGTTAAAATCAAGCCCGTATAATGCAATGAGCAAAAAAATTACCAGTGGCAAAGCATCGGGTATTTTAAGTTTTGGTATTGCGGGTGGCCTAGAGGCAGGTACGCGGTTTATTGATGCGCTAAACATGATTTTACGCTTAGTTAATATTGGCGATGCCAAGTCGCTTGCGTGTCATCCTGCGTCTACCACACACCGCCAATTAAACGATGAAGAGCTGGCTAATGCAGGTGTAAGCAGAGATTTAATTCGCTTATCGGTAGGGATTGAAAATATTGCCGATATTATCGCCGATGTTAGCCAGGCACTCGATAAAGCATAACTTATAAAATTAAGAGTTATGAGTAACTAAACTTGGAGCCTTTGAAGCTCCTTTTTTATTGTGTTCAATAATTTTTGTATGCCTTATAAAGCTGCTTGTATAAACCTTATTAAAAATACAGCTTTTAATCTGCTGTATTTTACGGCGCAAAAATGCTTTTTTAATTCGTGTTTTAGTTGTGCAGCTGGCAATGTCACTTTTTATGTTGGCGTCTTGCATAATTGGGTATGGCATAAGTGAAAAACCATTAACCTGTGTTTCCCATATATGTTGCAAGTCGCAATCTACAGGGCGCCCAAATTGGGCTGTGGCTTTAAGTAGTTGTTTTGCACCTTCATAACTTATTGCTGTCGCGCAGCAGCCGGTCATTAGTTTTTTATGTATTACTAACTGCTGGTGGTTATTAAGGCTGTGCTGATAGGCGATAGGGCGTGTGCGGTTTTCATAGGCTGCAAGTTTAATAAGTTGCCAAGGCTGGTTTAGCTGCTCAATATTTTTAATCGCATCATGAATGGACTCATCAATATAAAAATCATCTTCAAGCACAATCGCGTATTTTAATTTTTCATCAACTATTTTTTGCCATGCTTTACGATGACTTAAATAGCAGCCAATTTGGCCATTGCTAAGTGCGTAGTGGTATTTTTGTTTGTTTATTTGTGAGCTGTAATGAAGGTATTTTTGTTTAACCGTTAAGTTATTACCATCAATAGCGTCTATACGCTTAAACGTTAAGTTAACTGCAGATAGCCGCTCTGTGGTTTGTTTTAAACGCTTGGTTGAGCGTGCCAAATTAATTACAAATATTGCTGCCATACTTAATGCCTCTTACATTTTTTACTTATAGTAAGAGGGCTGTATTACATGGCAGTGGCAAATTTATGGCTTTTTTAAGTCTGCTCTTGGTTGCGCTAAAATTGCGTTTTTTTCATCTTGCGAGAGAATGATCCAATCAAATATTTCTTCATTAGTTCGGCCGCACCCAGTGCAGTAACCGCTGCGACGTTCGCAAATTCCTAAACAGTCTGTTTTAAGCTTTGAGGCATTAGATGTACGCTTTTGCATTTAATTTCCTAGGGCTTGCGCTATTTCAAACCGCGTTGTGTAACCGGTGGCTATTTTAGATGTAAATAAAGTAATCACTGGGTGTGTGTCATCAAGTACAAAGTTACTGCTTATAAAAGAGTCTGACTCTTTTGTGCTTTCGTGCCATTGCTGTGCGGCTAAACATTGGCGTACCTTATCAATTGTTTTTATATGTAAGCGACTAGCAAGGTTTTGATGATCAGTATGTTTGGTACATTGATAACTGATTTTCTGCTTATCATCTTGTGTAATGGTGCAGCTACTACCTAAAAAATGTGTGGTTGCATGCCATTGTTTTATAAAATCATTATTCACTTTATGTGCTTTTAATTTTTTAAAACCAGAGGCTTGAGCATCTAGCAATGTATTTAAACGGCTACATTCATTTTGTTTACTTACAATGTTAGGCGTTTCAGGCTGCTTACTTACACACCCTGTCAGTACGAGTAAACTAAAAGCAGTAATCAGTGTTTTGGTCATATTTAACAGCTAAAGTGGTTTTAAGCTGCACCATACGCAACCTGTGTAAAAAAATAAATACTATAACGTAAAAAGGCCCATAAATATGGGCCTTAAAATGTATTTATATAAAGCGGCCGTATTATTTATGGCGACCTTGCAGGCATTTAACTACGTCTTCTAGGCTTAAGCCTTGGCGTTGTAGTAATACAGTCAGGTGATAAATTAAATCAGCCGATTCGTTAGTAAGCTCATCGTTATCGTGTTTCATTGCGGCAAGGGCCACTTCTACGCCTTCTTCACCTACTTTTTGACAGCTGCGGCTTAAATCTTTAGCAAACAGTGAAGCGGTGTAGCTTTTTGATGGGTCATCGTTTTTACGCTCAACAATGACATCTTCTAATTGTGCTAAAAAGCTTAAGCTTGGTTTAGCGTCATCACCAAAGCAGCTTTGTGTGCCTAAGTGGCACGTTGGGCCCTCAGGGTTTGCCAATACTAAAATGGAGTCGTAGTCACAATCGGTATGAACCGATACCACATTTAAGTAGTTTTCTGATGACTCGCCTTTAGTCCATAAACGCGATTTAGAACGCGAATAAAAGGTCACTTTATTGCTCTCAAGCGTAACTTTTAACGCTTCGCTGTTCATAAAGCCTTGCATTAAAATAACACCAGAGCGGGCATCTTGAACAATAGCAGGGATCATTTCGCTTTTAGCAAAATCAACTTGGGTTTGGTTTTGTTGTGTTAATTGCATAATCTTGCTGCCACTTGGTTATCGGTTAAAAATTGTTTTAGTTCGCTAATGTTAATCACATTTTTATGAAAAACACTGGCTGCTAGTGCACCATCTACTTCGCTTTGTTTAAATACGTCTACAAAGTCTTGCATGCTGCCTGCACCGCCTGAGGCGATAAGCGGGATATTACATAATGCGCGTATTTTACTTAGCTGCTCGTTGTCGTAACCATTACGTACGCCGTCTTGGTTCATACAGTTTAAAACAATTTCGCCTGCGCCTAAGTCTTGAACGCGTTTAACCCATTCCTCGGTTTTATAACGTGTGCGGCTTGATGCATTAGGATCGCCGGTTAATTGATACACTAAGTATTCGCCGGTCAATTCATCGTAAAAGCTATCAATACCTACAACAACACATTGCTTACCAAATTCATCGTGTAGCTCTTTTATAAGATCAGGGCGTGCAATAGCAGGGCTGTTAATACTTATTTTGTCAGCGCCACGCTCTAGTACACGTGCTGCATCGGCTACCGATTTAATACCGCCAGCCACACAAAATGGAATATCAATATGGCGGGCAATGCTCTCTACCCAATTTACATCAAGTAGGCGTTTTTCAACGCTTGCGCTGATTTCGTAAAAAACTAGTTCATCGGCACCGGCATCGCTGTAAGCTTTAGCCATTGTTAAAATATCACCAACAACTTCATGGCCTTTAAATTTAACGCCTTTTACTACTTGGCCGTCTTTAACATCTAAACACGGAATTATGCGTTTTGATAACATGCCAACGCCTCCTCAACACTAAATGCGCCATCAAGCAGAGACTTACCTAAAATAACGCCGCCTACGCCAAGCTCTTTAAGTTTTTTAATGTCATCAAGTGAACTTACGCCACCAGAAGCTTGCACTTTAATAGCGCTGTTGTGACGAGTTAAATCTTCGTAAAGCTCAAACGATGGACCTGTCATGGTGCCATCTTTACTGATGTCCGTGCATAAAAAGTCAATAACGCCCAAGCTTACATAAAAATCAACAAGCTCAAGTAAACCAAACTCTGACTCGCTCAACCAACCGTGCGTAGCTGGTGCCCAGCCAGTGGCTGTTTTATTTACATCAAGGGCAATAACAAAGTGCTCTGCGCCAAATTGTTCAATCCAGGCTTTTACTTGCTCACGTTTTTCTACCGCCATTGAGCCAATAACAACTTGGTTAGCGCCGGCTTTTAGCCAATCACTTACATCTTGCTCTGAGCGAATACCGCCGCCGACTTGGTACGGTACATTAAGCGCTTTAGTTGCGGCTTGAATATGTTGCCACTGCTTTTTACTCGGATCGCGTGCGCCCTCTAAATCTACAAGGTGTAGCTTACCTGCGCCGCTGTCGGCGTATTCTTTTAAACGTGCACCAAGCTCAAAAGGGTAAAACTGAGCGGTGTCGTATTTACCTTGGTATAAACGAACAATTTGATTTTGTAATACGTCTAATGCTGGAATAATCACAAATAATCTCTTTATTGTTGGTTAATGGGCAGTTTATAACTGCCAATCAACAAAATTTTGTAATAAACGTGTGCCTACTTTTGCACTGCGCTCAGGGTGAAATTGCATGCCAGCGTAGTTGTCTTTTGCAACAATAGCTGAAAAGGTTTGGCCGTATTTGCCGCTTACAAGTGTTGCATCGTTTACAGTGTGTGCAAAGCTATGTACAAAGTACACTTGCTCGTCTTGTGTTAACCCTTTAGTAAGTGCATGCTCTTTATTAATGCTTAAGTTATTCCAACCCATATGCGGGGACGTCAAACTGCCAACATCAAGGGCTTTTACTTGCCCAGGTATTTTACCTAAGCACTGTACGTTACCTTCTTCGGTGCTTTCGCACAGTAACTGCATACCTAAACAAATTCCCATAAGTGGGCGCTGGTATTCGTTTATAGCTTGTTGCCAGCCGTTATCTACAAGGCGTTTCATAGCAACCGATGCATGGCCAACACCTGGTAATATTGCACGCTCAAAGCCTTTTAATTGCTCTGGCGAGGTAATTACTGTTGGCGTTTGCCCTAAGCGTTCAAAGGCAAAACGTACTGAATTTATATTGGCACAACCGGTATTAATTATGGCAATCATAAACATCCCTTAGAGCTGGCTGTTTGTTGGGTCGTGTCTTGTGCTACTGCCATACGAAGGGCGCGTGAAAACGCTTTAAATAACCCTTCTACTTGGTGATGACAGTTACCGTCGCTTACCGATAAAATAAGGCTAATAGCGGCATTATCGCTTAAGCTTTTGAAAAAGTGCTCAACCATTTGTACGTCTAAATCGCCTGCTTTTTCGCGGCTAAAGTTAGCGTTTAATACAAATGATGCGCGGCCCGATAAATCAATTTGTGCCTCTGCTTTACATTCATCCATTGGCAGTGCAAAACCATAGCGCGCTATTTGCGATTTAGTGCCAAGCGCTTGTTTAAGCGCAACACCTAGGGCAATACCAATGTCTTCAACAAGGTGGTGCTCGTCTATGTGTAAGTCGCCTTTTGCTTTAATGTTTAAACCAATGTTGGCGTGCGTGCGAATTTGATCAAGCATATGATCAAAAAAGCCAAGGCCAGTATCTATGCTACCGTTTTTAGTTTGATCTAGGTTTATGGCTACATCAATTTGTGTTTCTTTGGTGTTACGCGTAACACGGCCTTCGCGGTTAGCTGTGGTGAGCTTGGTAACAATGGCAGGCCAGCTGCCATCGTACAAAATGCCTTCACAACATAAATTTTGTGCAAGGCCAATATCTGTTTGGCGATCGCCAATTACATATGAACGTGCTAAATCAACTTTGCCAGAGCGCATAAGCTCAGTTAATAAACCGGTTTTAGGTTTACGGCAATCACAGTTTTGCTCGTCAAAGTGTGGACAAATTAATACCTCGTCAAAGCTAATGCCTTGGCTTTGCATAATATCCATCATTTTATCTTGTGCTATATCAAAGTCAGCAGTCGGGAAGCTGTCTGTGCCTAAGCCATCTTGATTCGATACCATCACTAAACGGTAACCGGCGGCTTGTAATTGTAATAAAGCCGGGATAACACCTGGTAAAAAGGCAAGCTTTTCTAAGCTGTCTACCTGTTTGTCGGTAATTGGCTCTTCAATTATGGTGCCGTCGCGGTCAATAAATAAATAGGGGTTACTCATGATACTTCGTTTCCTGCTAATGGTGCTGTGGTAGCCGGCGTTTGTAAGCCATCTAACCAAATTTTAACTTGTTCGAGCTCTTGTTCACTACCAATTGAAATTCGTAGCCAATCGTCTTCACCGTATAGGGTAAACGCGCGCATTACTAAACCTTGCTCAAGTGCTACCTTAAAGTAGTTTTTGTTGGCTAATTTTAAGGTAACAAAGTTACCTTCACCAGTGAGAATTTTTAATGCAGCGGGGGAGGCGTTTAACCACTGTACAAGTTTAGCTTTTAAGCTATTTAAAATAGTCACTTGGCGGCGCATTGATGTAATTGCATCAGGTGCAATTGCTTGCGCAGCAATACTTGCCACTACGCCAGATACCGGATACGGCGCAATCACTTTACGAATTGGCGCCAGTACACTTTGTTGTGCAAGTGTAAAACCAGTTCTAAGGCCTGCAAGTGCAAATGCTTTTGATAGTGTGCGCAGTACCACTACATTACCAAATTCGTTTATAAGTGCTGTGGCGCTTTGCTCTGGGCAAAATTCAATATAGGCTTCATCAACAATTACTAAAGCTTTTCCCGTAAGCGCTGTTGCAATTGCTTTTACTTTATTAAGAGGGGTTAGGCTACCTGTTGGGTTATTTGGATTACAAATAAACACCAGTTTTGAGCTGCCCACAGCCTTTACTATTTCATCTACACTGCCATCAATTAATAGCGCTTGCGTTAGGCTATTAATGGCAACGTTATGAGTATCAGCCGTAACTTTGTACATACCGTATGTTGGTAAAAATAACGCAATGCTGTCTTTAGCTGGTTCACAATAAGTGCGTACTAAAAGCTCAATGCCTTCATCGGCGCCGCGCGTCATTAATACGTTTTCGCTTTCAAGCTCTGTATAAGCAGCGTAGCGGTCAATTACCAGTTGCGGTTGTGGATCTGGGTAGCGATTTAAATCTTCAATACTCAGTTCAAGGTTTTTAGCATAAGGGCTTTCGTTGGCGTTTAACCACGTTGTACCGGTTAGCTTTTCACTTTTAGCAGAGCTATAGGCAGCAAGTGCTGCAATGTTTTGTGGTAATAAGCTTGTCGCTTGTGCGCTCTCATTGCTCATTTTTAATTGCCTCTAAACGAATTGAAACCGCATTTGCGTGTGCATCAAGGCCTTCTGCATCTGCTAGTGGTAATATAGCTTTTGAAAGCTGCGTTAAGCCACTTTTACTAATAGTTTGCACTGTGTACGTACGGAAAAAATCAAGCAAGTTTAAACTTGAATACGTTGCACTGTAACCATAGGTAGGTAACACATGGTTAGTACCCGATGCGTAATCGCCCGCTGATTCTGGCGTGTAGTCGCCTACAAATACAGAGCCTGCATTTTTTACTTTATCTAAATAAGGTGTTGAATCTGCTAATTGCAAAATTAAGTGCTCAGGGCCATATTGCGCTGATACGTCAAATGCTTGTTCAACAGAGTCCACTAAAATAAGTGATGAATTAGCCAGAGCTTGCTCGGCTGTATCTTTGCGGCTTAATTTAGCAAGCTGGCGTGTAAGTGCCTGCTGCGTTCGCTCAATGATATTTTCGCTGTTACACAATAAAATAACTTGCGAGTCTGCGCCGTGCTCAGCTTGCGAGAGTAAATCTGCTGCTATAAATTCTGGGTTTGCACGCTCATCTGCAATAACTAATACTTCAGACGGACCTGCTGGCATATCGATTGCCATACCAGGAATTGTTTGCGCAACAAGCTGTTTTGCCATCGTTACAAAGCTATTACCTGGGCCAAAAATTTTGTTCACTTTAGGCACTGATTCAGTGCCGTAGGCCATTGCGGCTATTGCGCCTGCACCACCACTTTCAATCAACGTTGTAATACCACACAGTTTTGCAGCATATAAAATGGCAGGGTTAATACTTTCATTACCTTGAACAGGGGTTGCAAGTACGACGGTTTTAGCACCACTTAATTGCGCAAGTACACCTTGCATAATAACCGATGATGGCAGTGGAGCACTGCCACCTGGTACATAAATACCCACAGCTTCGATGGCCTGATATTTCAGTTCACATACAACACCAGGTTGGGTTGATAACTTAATATCTTTAGGCAATTGCGCTTCGTGAAAACGTTTAACGTTTGCATAAGCGGTGTCAATTGCGTATTTAAGCTCTGCGCTTAGTGCTTGCTCTGATGCGTTTATTTCATCAAGTGGTACACGTAAACGAGGGTTAGCTCTATTATCAAACTTTTTAGCCATATCAAGTAAGGCTTTATCGCCTTGCTCTTTAACATCGCTCATAATTGTTTGGCATATTGCTTCAACCTTTGCGCTGGCAGAAACCGCAGGGCGCATTAGCGCCGCTGCTTGTACTTGTGAAGATTCCTCATTCCAACGAAGCATGGTACTTACTCCATCATTTTTTCAATTGGCATTACTAAAATAGAGTTAGCGCCTAGGGCTTTAAGCTGCTCCATTGTTTCCCAAAATAATGTTTCGCTGCTTACCATGTGAAGCGCTACGTACTCTTCATTACCAGCAAGTGCGAGTAGAGTAGGTTGGCCTGAGCCTGGTAAAATTTCGCAAATTTCATCAAGTTTAGTTTTTGGCGCGTGTAGCATAATGTATTTGCTTTCTTTTGCTTGTTTAACACCACGAAGGCGCGGCATAAGCTTATTGATTAGCGCTAGTTTGTCTTCATCTTGAAGGTCTTTATTTTGAATTAAACACGCGTTTGATTCTAAAATTGTATCACCTTGAATTAAGCCGTTCGCTTCAAGGGTTGCACCGGTTGAAACTAAATCACAAATTGCATCAGAAAGACCTGCACGTGGGGCAACTTCTACTGACCCTGTAAGCATTACAGTACTTGCGTTAATGCCTTCACGCTTTAACCACTGCGTTAAAATTTCTGGGTAGGTTGTAGCAATTCGCTTACCTTCAAACCAACTCTTATCACGAGGGCCAAGCTCTTGTGGCCATGCAAGTGCAAGGCGACAGTAACCAAAATCTAGTTTAGCTAGTTTGCTAACTTCGCTTGGTACACCTTGGCGTTCACGTTCTGCTTGAACTTCTACTAGTACGTTTTCGCCAACAATACCTAAATCACATACACCGTCCATTACTAAGCCCGGAATATCGTCATCGCGCACACGTAGTACGTCAATTGGCATATTAGTTGAGTGTGCAATTAAGCGTTGCTCACGTAGGTTTAATTTAACACCTAGTTGCTTTAGTAAATCTTGACAATCTTTAGACAGGCGACCGCCTTTTTGGATGGCGATACGTAGACGATTTGTGTTACTCATTATTCATTTTCCTTTAATTTAAAAACTAAAAACCCCGAGGGGAACCTCAGGGCGAAAATGAATCAATGTGTTTTGAATCGCCAGAGGTTCCTTTTAGGAATAACCTCTCAGCGAAAGACCTGACAGGTTATTCCGGTGAATGGTGGTGATGATGTACTGTTGTCAGGTTTAAGCGCATTTTAATAATCCTATTTTGCTTAGCGCTATTTAGTGAGCGTTAAGCTTTAATCTGTTTCAATAAATTTCGCATTCATAAAAACATAAACCGCCTTGCTAAGGCAAGTTTTTTTTTACCTAATTAAAGCATATCTTATAACGGTCGATAATATTGAAAGCAAAACCTCAATTTTTGCTGTTTTAATGTTTAAAATGTAGGCAAAACAGGCTTTGTTGGTCGTTTTATCTAATTTAGAAAATTAACGTTAAGGAGGATTGTATGGATATAATGATCCCTTTTTTAGGGAAAATATCACGACTCGAACTTGAGCCAAAAGGCGCTTTTCACATTGCAGGTGTGCAAAATACGCCGCAATCACAAAAAATTAAGCTGGAAAATGAAAAAAAGCAAACGCTAAATAAAAAACGATTAGAAGCAGCTCAAAGTAACAAAAGCGCAAACACCGCTAACGAAAAAGCCATTACCGTGGATGATGAAGGTAACAAGCATTTAGATACGTGGGCTTAATATTAATTTGCAATAATACTTAATCATTCTTACGCCACTTAGCAGGCGTTAGTCCTGTGCTTTTTTTAAATAAACGAGAAAAAAAACTACTGTTTTCATAGCCCACATCCACCGATATTTCGTTCACGGTTTTATCTGTTGCTAATAATTGCTTCTTGGCTTTATCTATTCGGACTTCTTGTACATATTTATTAATTGATATTCCTGTTGCTTGCGAAAATCGTCTTTTTAAATTGCGTTCACTAAAATTAAATTGTTTTGCTAACTCATGTATTGTGATTAAACCGCTTGAATGGTTATTAATCCAATCTTGTATCTCGTTAATTTTCTCATCTCTATGATTATTAAATTGAGGCAAAATAAGATTTAATTTATTAGAATCAGAAATAAGTAAATGGGTTGCACACTGCTGAGAAAAACGGTCGCCTTTATCTTTAGCAACAATCCCTAAAAGCACGCTAATACCCGCCTCAAAAGAGCCTGTTGTATAGATGTTTCCGGTTCTTAAATACGATTTATGACTAATAAATTGGCAATCAGGAAATAACTTACTGAGAGGCTTAACCAAGCTCCAGTGAGTCGCAATCACCATTTTGTTCAATTGACCTGTTGCTGCTAAAAAGTAAGAGCCTGTACTTAAACTAAGAATAGACGAGCTACTGTGTATTTTTGGTTTTAGCCAATCAATAATTAAGTCAGTGCCAAGTGGCATATTTTTTAATTTTGAGCCCTCTATTGGCGGAATAATAACTAAATCATACGCTTTGTCAGAAAGCGAATTATCGGCAATAACAAGTGAATTACTTGAACTCGTTATTGCACTACCGTCGGCCGTTATTATTTCTACTTCATAACTTTGGGGTAATGAGTAATGCGAGTCGAGCAAGGAAACAATAGTAAAAAAGTCTTTTGCTAAAAACACGCTCACAGCCCAGCAGTCTTCATAGGCAATAATTGCTATATTTTTCATAATTTCACTTGGCCCAATCGGACTGTTAAAAGTACCTGTGCAGACATATTATTTTGATGTTTGTAAAAGTAACATTGGAACATACTTTAAAGACTCATGTATTTAAAAGTTATTGTTTTTAAGTGTTTTTTACTATTTTAAATTATAGCTAAACTACGTGGGATTATAATAAACATATTTGTTGAGGGGGCAGGTTTGCAACAGTACTTACAAAATGATGCTTTTTTTAATCAAAATCATCAGGAAATAAATAGCTGGTTACAAAAGGTAAAAGGAGATAACGATCGTACTAAGGCAATTTCAATTTATTACCTTGTAAGAGACCAGATTAAGTATGATCCCTTTACTCTTTTAGATGGAGCCAAGTCACTCAGTAGTGATTATTGCTTAGATAATAAAGCAGCCTATTGTATTCCTAAGGCATCGCTACAAATAACATTAAGCCGAGCATGTAATATTCCCGCACGGTTAGGCTTAGCTGATGTTCGTAACCATTTAAGCACCCCTAAATTAGATGAATTACTAAAAAATGAAGTGTTTACTATGCATGCTTACGTAGAGCAGTTTATTGAAGGGAAATGGGTTAAATCAACCCCGGCCTTTAATAAGGAGTTATGCGACTTAGTTAACATAAAGCCGTTAGAGTTTGATGGGGTTAATCACTCTTTATTTCATCAATTTACCACTGATGGTAAAAAGCATATGGAATACTTAAAAGATCACGGTCAATATGCTGTTATGCCAACAGCATTCATTAATAAAAATTGTCAGCTTTATTACCCACATTTAGAGCTCGACTTTGCCGAGATTTAATAAAAATATCTTTACATTAATAGCATTACTCTGTGGTTAATTTTTTAGATAAACCTAGGTTGGCGTTGTTCTATTTCAAAAGAGTTTGGTGTAATGGAAGTAAATAATAATTAGCAAAATTCAGTTAACCCGCAGTGACATTACTGCGGGTAACATCAATAAAACTTATTGGGCTTGCTCAGCAGATTTAATACTGCTTTGTATAAGAGGAGAAATAGTTAACCCTTGAACTATTATTGAAAATATAACCACAACATAAGTCACAATAACAATTAAATCATGTAAGTCACTGCCTGATATAAACACTTCATCGCGCGGAATTGCCGCAGCCATAGCAAGCGCTAAACCACCACGTAAACCACCCCAGGTTAAAATTTTAACACTGTGTTTATCGTAATGTCTAAAGCGTTTAAATATGACAAAAGGCGCGCCAACACTAATGAAGCGTGCTAACAAAATAGCAGGGATCATCACCAGCCCTAAGCCAATTTCAGCTAGGGTTACTGGCATAGTAACAATCAGCATACCTATGATTAAAAACAATAACGCATTTAAAAAGCTGTCGGTGGCGTGCCAAAAGTCTTTAATATAGCGTGTGTTTTCGGGGCCTGTACGTTCAGTGGCTTTTGCGCGAGTAATATTACCCAAAATAATTCCGCTGGTAACCATGGCCAATGCGCCTGATATTTCCCAAATATTTGCAGCGGCAAAGCCCGCTGTAGGAATTGTTAAAGTAATTAATAAACGAATATTTACATCTTTACAGTTAATAATTAAAAAGTGACCCACTAACGCCATAACTAAACCAAACACAATGCCGCCAATAGCATCAACAAAAAAGAGCTCTGCTATATCACTTGGGTTTGCATCTGTTCCAAAAAACGCGACAGAAAAAAGTGTTGTAAAAATAACTAAACCAATACCATCGTTAAATAGAGACTCACCTTCGACTTGAACTGAAATACCTTCAGGGGCGCGTAATTGTTTAATAATAGCGAGCACAGCAATAGGATCGGTAGGGCTTATTAATGCACCAAAAAGTAAACAATAAATAAAAGGTACAGGCCAGCCGAGCGCGGAAAAAATATAAAAACTTAAATAGCCGACCAAAAAAGTAGACACCACAGTCGAAAACAACACCAGTGCGGTTATTTCCCATCGCTGTTTGCGCAGTGCAAGTAGGTTTATTTCCAGCGCGCCTGCAAACAGTAAAAAGCCCAACATACCTTTTAAAAGTAACTCATTAAAATTGATACTTGCGACAACTTGGGTGATTTCTAGTGCCGTTTTATCGCCTAATAATTTAACCGAAATAATCAATAACAAGGATATAACAACTGAGCCTGTTGTAATGGCGATAGTTGTTTGCATTTTGAGGACATACTGGTTTGCAAATGCAATAAAAATTGCAATAGCAGAGAGAAAACAAATGAGATACCAAGCATTCATTGGCTAACCTTAAATTTATTTTAAAGAACGAAAAAGACGGAATAAAACGGCCTGTATAGTACTCCTGTGATCTCGTGCTGTCACAGGCTTTATGGCGTGATTTACAAGTTTTATTTGTCTAAAAGAGACATAAAGTTAATGCAAAATTGCGATTGTTGAAGGTTGTAAGTAAGACATTAACAATGGGTTGCTTTAGCAATTAATATGATTTTTATATGCTGTAAATCTAATCCTTTTACTCGTCACTCACATTCTAGAAATTAAAACACCTGTAAATATATATTTACATTTAATTTGCTTTTTTAGTTTAAGGTTTTTCGGTTGAATTTTAAGTGTTTGTTATTGTTAATTTTATATAGGTTTCTAATACTTTAATTGTAAATTAAATGTTTAATTTTCATAACTCAAATTTGTAACATAAGCTTGATCCTTAATCGGGTACAGATAGTTCCGGTTAATACAAATCCACTACAAACTAAATACTTTACGGAGCGTAAACGTGAATTTATCTAAAATCACATTAGCAACTTTTGCTGCTTTAACTTTGGTTCAAGCAACAGATGCAGTAGCTGCGAATAAGAAATACCTAAATCAACAAACGGCAATAAATACATTGGTGCAATCAAACTCAGCATCAATATTATCTACCAGTCCTAAAGATTTGATTGGGTTAAGTGTAAGGAACGAATTAGTTGTATTAAAAGAGTTTACGAGCAACAACGGGGAAGTGACCCGCCGTTATCAACAGACATACCAAGGCTTACCTGTGATAGGAGATACACTAAGCCTAACATTTAAAAACGGCATGCTTAAAAAAGCACATGGCGCTGCAGTATATGATATTGAAGGCGATATAAATGATGTAAGCGCTAAATTATCAGCAAAACAGGCGATGCTTCAAAGCCAAAATGTGGGTGTTGCTGCAAAGACTATTGGCTTAAAAAAACACAATGAAAAATCGAGATTAGCCATTTGGGTTGACCAGCAAAGTAAGGCACATTTAGTTTACGAAGTGTCGTATGTCACTTATGGTAAATCGCCCTCAAGGCCTTATCAAATAATAGATGCAAATTCTGGTGAAGTATTATTTAGTTTTGATAATCTTCAGCACGCAGACGCTACAGGGCCAGGTGGTAATTTAAAAACAGGTAAATATATATATGGAACTGACTTTGATAGTTTAGATGTTAGCCAATCAGGCAATAATTGTACGATGAACAACTCAAATGTGCGCACCATAAACCTCAACGGTGGCACAAGTGGTACGTCTGCATATTCTTTTACTTGTCCTGAAAACACATTTAAAGAAATAAATGGCGCGTACTCTCCACTCAATGATGCGCATTATTTTGGTAATGTAATTTTTAATATGTATAACGATTGGATTGGTTCGCCCCCGCTAAGTTTTCAGTTAAAGATGCGCGTTCATTATTCTAGCAATTATGAAAATGCATTTTGGGATGGAAGTGCAATGACCTTTGGCGATGGCCAAAATACGTTTTACCCACTTGTTAGCCTTGATGTTTCGGCACATGAAGTTAGCCATGGTTTTACAGAGCAAAACTCTGGTTTAGTTTATAGCGGTAAGTCGGGTGGGTTAAATGAAGCTTTTTCGGATATGGCTGGTGAAGCTGCTGAATTTTACATGAAAGGCACTAATGACTGGTTAGTCGGTAAAGACATATTTAAAGGTAATGGCGCGCTTCGTTATATGAATAACCCAACGCAAGATGGCCGCTCTATTGATAATCAAAGCAGCTTTTCGTCAGGAATGGATGTACATTATAGCTCGGGAGTATTTAACAAAGCATTTTATAATTTAGCTACTTCACCTGGTTGGGATACACAAAAAGCGTTTGTTGTTATGGCGCGTGCGAACCAACTTTATTGGAGTGCTAGCACTAACTGGGATTTAGCCGGCAATGGTGTAATGGATGCCGCGTGTGACTTAAATTATGAGCCCGCTGATGTACAAGCTGCACTTGCGGCTGTAGGTGTAAGCTCTACTTTAAGTGCAGGTAGTGATTGTTCAACAACTCCTCCACCATCAGATGAAACCTTAACCAATGGTGTTACACGAACAGGGATCAGTGGCGCTGCCAAACAACAGTTATTCTTTACATTAGAAGTGCCAGCAGGCGCTACCGATTTACAGTTTAATACAACGGGTGGCTCAGGTGATGCTGACCTTTATGTGCAATACGCAAGTAAACCTACTTTAAATACGTATGATTGTAAAAGCACAACCTCTTCAAGTACTGAAAATTGTAGCATTTCAAATGTACAAACAGGAACATACTACGTAATGGTAGAGGCGTGGAATGCTATTTCAGGCATATCATTAACAGGTAGTTTCAATGGTGGCTCCGATACAGAGAACCCTATAAATAGAACCGAATCTAATATTAGCGTTGCTTCTAATAATTGGACGAGGTTTACACAAGATTTAAATGCAGGCTACAGCACTTTAAATATTAGTATTTCTGGTGGCAGTGGCGATGCTGACTTGTATGTTAATTATGGTTCGGCGTCGAGTACATCTAGCTACTTATGCAGACCTTATAAAAATGGAAATAGCGAAACATGCACATTTGATAACCCTCAATCAGGTACTTGGTACATTGATTTGAGAGGGTACACCAACGCAAGTGGTGTAACTCTGAATGTGACTGCTAATTAATTTTAAAAAAGGGGCTCAGCCTCTTTTTTTTAGCAGGTTTGTTTACAATTTTATAAGGAATACTAATGAAGATGTTTACTATTACAATGTTAAGCACATTTGCCATGCTTTGTAGTACTAGCTTAGTAGCGCAAAATGAAGATGCTATATGGGTGAGTATTGATTCTAGTGAAGCCACACATTATGAACATAAGCAACACAGCTTAATACACTCGTTGCCATTTTTACACAGGGCTAGCAGCTCATTACCTCAGATTGATTTAGTGAGTATACCGGCAAAGCATGCAAATAATTTAAGTGAGTTTATGCATGATAATTACAATCGGTGTGGCGGTTTTGTAGCGCATGATTCATGGCAGGAGGCAAATAAGTATACTAAGCAATTAGCCGCGGCACATACGCTTCAAAATACACTCGCATTAAGCTATTCAATCAATAATCAAGAAACCGTGCAATCACTCATTTCATCAATTAGTACCGTAAGCCTCGATAGCACAGTAAATTCTTTAACCAATTTTAATAATCGTTATTACACGTCGCAAACAGGTGTTGATGCAGCTAATTGGCTTAAAAGTTTTTGGCAACAAATAGTACAAAACCGAAGCGATATAAGTATTGATACTTACTCGCATAATTGGGCTCAGTCTTCAATTATAGCGACCATTGAAGGCAGCGATAAATCTAGCGAAATAGTAATTATTGGCGGCCATCTAGATTCAATTAATCAAAGTAATCCGGCCGCGGGGCGCTCACCGGGTGCTGATGACAATGCCTCGGGGATTGCTGTATTAACTGAGGCATTACGAGCAGTTGTTCAAAGCGGTTACAAACCACAGCGAACTATTCAAATTATGGCATTTGCAGCCGAAGAGGTTGGACTTAGAGGTTCTTCTGACATTGCAAGTAGTTATAAGGAACAAGGAAAAAATGTAGTTGGAATGGTGCAATTTGATATGACGGGGAATAATGGCAGCATTGAAGATATTGTTATGATGACAGACTATACGACCAACGCACAAAACCAGTTTTTATCGCAATTGTTAGATACCTACATGCCACAAATTAATTATGGTTTTGATCAATGTGGCTATGGGTGCTCTGATCATGCATCTTGGTATCAACAAGGCTTTGCTGCCTCAATGCCATTTGAGTCGAAAATGAATGAGATAAATCCACTTATTCATACACAAAACGACAACCAATTTGACGCGCAGCACGCGAGTAAGTTCGCTAAGCTTGCAGTAAGCTACTTAGCTGAAATGGCAAAAAATGCAGGGGATATACTGCCTCCAGCTAATAACCAATTACAAAATGGCGAAACGCTCAATGGGATTAGCGCTGCTGCAAAAGCACAACTTATATACACGATTGACGTTACGAGCAATGCGCAAAATCTTAACTTTGTTACAGCCGATGGAAGTGGTGATGCAGATTTATATGTGCGCTTTAATCAAGCGCCCACACTTAACGAATTCGACTGTAAAAGCACCTCTTCAACCAGTAATGAGCGCTGTGACATAGAACTAAGTCGTGAAGGTATTTACTACGTAATGGTAGAGGCTTGGAATACCATAGAAAATGTGTCGTTAACTGCAAGTTTTGATAGCGGTAACAATGTTGAACCAATAAATCGTATAGTTTCTGACATTAATGTGAGTGCAGGTATGTGGCAGCGCTTTAGCCAAAACATAAGTTCACCGTATTCATTATTAGATATTAGTATTTCAGGTGGCAGTGGCGATGCTGATTTATACGTAAATGTTGGTTCTGCTTCAACGCAGGCTCAATACCTGTGTAGACCATATAAAAATGGTAATACTGAAACTTGTACCTTTTCCTCTCCTCAGCAAGGAAGTTGGTATATAGATATAAAAGGCTATAGTGACGCAAGTGATATTACCTTAACTATTAACGCACAATAATGTGTTACAGGGGCAAGCGCCCCTTTTCTTATAAATTGTAATTTTAATGGGCTTGCCCTTATAGCCATGCTTACGTAAAATCCCGCTATTATTTTTTGTAAAGTGATTGGTATTATCAAACAGCTGTTTAGTGCAACCGGGCCATTGGCGTTATCTTTAGATGGCTATACTCCGCGCCAACCTCAAATTGACATGGCTGTAGCCGTTAACGATGCATTAAAAAATAGCACGCAGTTGGTGGTAGAAGCCGGTACAGGTACAGGTAAAACGTTTGCTTATTTGGCGCCTGCACTTAAATCAAAAGGTAAAACAATTATTTCTACAGGGTCAAAAGCGCTGCAAGAGCAATTGTACCACCGAGATTTACCTCAGCTTGTAAAAGCGCTAAGCGCTTCAAAAAAAACCGCTTTATTAAAAGGCCGTGCTAATTACCTTTGCACCTACAGGTTAAGCCAACATGTGGCCCACGTGCCGACAGATGACCCCGATGTAATGCATCAGCTTGCCATGGTGGCAAAATTTGCCAGTGAAACTCAGTCGGGCGACTTAGCCGATTGTATTGGTATTGAAGAAGACGCTAAAGTACTGCCTTATGTAAACTCGACTGCTGATAACTGTTTAGGCAAAGAGTGCCCCGACTTTCAAAGTTGTTATATACGTAAAGCGCGGTTAAATGCAGCCGAAGCCGACGTAGTGGTTATAAACCATCATTTATTTTTTGCCGATATGGCAGTGAAAGATTCAGGCTTTGCCGAACTTATGCCTACAGCCGACGCTTATATTTTTGACGAAGCGCACCAACTGAGTGAAATTGCGAGTGACTACTTTGGTGAAAGTATAAGCACCAAAAAGCTGGTGGATTTAATAAACGACTTACGTGCTATTTATCGTGCTGAAATTCCTGACATGCTGCAGTTAGGTAAAAGTTTAAACAAACTTGAAACCAGTGTAGCCGACTTACGTTTACAGTTTGGTGTTGATGGTAGCCGAGGTGATTGGCGCGAAAAACTCGGCGATAAACTAATTTGTGCAGCCCTGCACAGAGTAATAAGCGATTTAGATTTTGTATATCAAGTTTTAAAACTATGCCTTGAACGCAGTGATAAAATAGAGCACCCATTTGAACGTACATTAGCGTTTAAAGGTCAATTAGAACGTGTATTTGATACAGCACAAACTGGGTTTAGTTACTGGTACGAAACCACACGGCGCTATTTAACCGTAAACATAACACCGCTTAACGTATCTGCTAAGTTTGCACAAATGATGAAAGACACCGGAGCAGGCTTTGTGTTTACCTCAGCAACACTTTCTGTTGATAATAAGCTTGAGCACTTTAACGCAAGCCTAGGCCTTACGCCTAAACAAAGCATGATGGTAGACAGCCCGTTTGATTATCCTAATCAAGCTTTGCTATGTTTGCCTCGGTACTTACCCGAGTCTCACGCCGATAATATGCCTCACGCTATTATTAAATTAACGCTTGAACTTATAAAGTCAGCTAAAGGGCGTTGTTTTGTATTGTTTACCAGTTATAGAATGATGCATTTAGTTGCTGAGGGTCTAACAACTCAAATGGATTACCCTGTGTATATGCAAGGCCAAATGTCAAAACGCATTATCCTTGAAAAATTTACCCGCCACGGTAATGCTGTTTTACTTGGTACAGCCTCTTTTTGGGAAGGCGTTGATGTACGCGGTAGTACTTTAAGCTGTGTTATTATAGACAAACTGCCTTTTGCAGCACCCGATGACCCATTACTGCAAGCTAAAATGCAAGACTGCCAAATGCAAGGTAAAGACCCGTTTGCGCATATTCAGTTGCCACAGGCTGTCATTGCGCTCAAGCAAGGTGTTGGGCGTTTAATACGCGACAACAAAGACAAAGGCGTACTTGTTATTTGCGATAACCGTTTAGTAACACGCCAATATGGCCAAGTATTTTTGAAAAGCTTACCGCCAATGCGACGCACGCGAAGCTTAGAAGATGCCAATACATTTTTAAAACAAATTAATTAGAGTACTAAAATGATTAAAAGTAATATTCTTGCCCTAGACGCCTCAACAGAAGCGCTCTCTATTGTTTTGCATTTTAAGGGCCAAACGTTTCATCATTTTGAAGAATGCCCACAACAGCACAGCCAAAAAATTCTTCCTTTAGTTGATGAATTGCTATCTAAGGCGCAGTGTAAGCTTAAAGATTTAGATGTTATTGGTTTTGGCCAAGGCCCTGGTAGCTTTACGGGTGTGCGTATTAGTGTAGCTATAGCACAAGGTTTAGCGTATTCGGCAAATTTACCGCTAGTGGGTGTATCAACGTTAGCTATTATGGCGCAGCAAGCTTTTGAAGAAAATGGCAGTACTTGCGTATATCCAGCTATAGATGCGCGTATGGGCGAAATTTACTTTGCTAATTACCAGCTAAATAACACTAAAATGGAATTAGTGAATCAAGAATGTGTAATTAAACCTGAGCTGTTAACTGCTGATTTTATATCTGCAAATAATGAGCTGGCTGTGGCAGTAGGCACAGGCTTTAAAACCTACCCAGACGCACTTAATAACTTTAGCAATATACAAATAAACACTGAAATTACCTTACCAGATGCACGTTTCATGCTTAACCACGTTGATGATGCCTTTTTAACCGGTAATGTTGTTAAAGCAAGCGAAGCACAGCCTAAATATGTTCGCGATACAGTAACATGGAAAAAGCTACCTGGTCGTGAGTAAGGATGTTGCAAATTGGCTGTTTTTAAATCATAATTTTTAATATGTTAAATTTTGAGGGCTGTCTATGACTTTGCCAATTGGTTCAGGTTTTTTTACTGGGGATATTCCTGGTAGAGTAAACTCGGCTAAAGCAATCACCCCTAAGCCGCAAGGTTTAGTTCAAGATAACGCCAGCCAAAAAACTAACGCAGATTATGTAAAAACCAGCGAAGAAGGCTTAAACCTCGCTAATCAGTACTTTACACAAAACACAAAGAGTGTGCAGTACAGCCAAACTATATACGATCAGCCAAGCCCAACAGTGAGTAAAGCGATTTCAACATATACTGAATTTGCAAACTTAGAACGCCGAGCTGAAGTGCAAGATTTAATTGGCGTTGATATTTACGCTTAGCCACCATTAAATTGAGCCGCTTAAAAAAGCCCGAACAACACATTGTTCGGGCTTTTTACATTATGTGTTTCGTTTTTAAAGGTATTTACTGCTTAATAAAGTTAATAAGCTTATCGGCTATATCAGTATTATTTTGCGCACCTATAAACTGATCGCTTCCTTTACCATATGCAAATACTTGTACATCTACAGCAGTGTGTCCGCCTGTTGTCCAGCCCGTAAAGCTTGCGTCGCTAATAATGCTTTTAACAGCTAAATTTAGGGCTTTGTCACCCATTTTTTTAGCTTGCTCAAGTTTTACTTTGTTAGCTGGGGTATATTCAATTCCCGTGTTGGCAGTCCAAATTGGTTCGAAATCATCCGCGGCTAGTAATTGTTGCGTCAATTTACCTGCCGTCACTTTTACACCTTTTATAACATCCGTTTCCCACTTATATTGGCCATGGGCACCAAGCGTTAAACCACCCGTTGAGTGATCTGCCGTAATAACTAAAAGCGTGTCGGGGTTATTATCAACATAGGCTTTAGCTTTTTCTATTGATTGAGCAAAGTCGTCCATTTCTGCCATAGCACAGGCCACATCGTTAGCGTGGCCACACCAATCAATTTGGCTGCCTTCAATCATTACAAAAAAACCTTCTTTGTTTTCGCCATCGAGTAAATCAAATGCTTTAGCGGTAAGTTGCGTTAAGTGATTTGAGTTTGCATCAAGCGCGAACGGCAATCCAACCGGTGCGTATAAGCCCAGTGCAGGCACTTGAGTTATTTGACCAAGGTTTTTAATGTCATCGCTATATTGATAACCTGCCGCTTTAAATTCATCAACTAGGTTACGGTCTTCTCTAATAAAGTATTGTGTGCCGCCGCCAAGCATTAAATCAACAGGGAGTTTGCCAGCAATTTTGTTATCAATATACTCATTAGCAATTTCATCGTAGTTACGACGTGATTCGTTATGTGTAGCAAAGCTTGCAGGCGTAGCATGGTTTATTTGCGATGTAGCCACTAACGCTGTTGTCATACCGCGTTCTTTAGCAATTTCTAGCATGGTTTTAACCGGTTTTTTATCGGTATCTACAGCTATTGCGCCATTATAACTTTTACGGCCACTGCTTAATGCCGTAGCCCCCGCTGCGCTGTCGGTTACATAGGTATGGTCGTCAGGGTAGGTACGTGCCATACCTGTTAAAATTGTATCAAAAACAGTGGTTTCAATTTGTTTGGTGGTAGGGTCATCCTTAAAGTAACGATAAGCGGTTGTGTAAGCCGGCCCCATACCATCACCAATCATATAAATTACATTTTTAGGTGCATCATCTGCATAAGCACTAGTTGATGCACATAAAAGTGCTAATAAGCTAAACTGGTTTTTCATTTTCATCCTTATGAATATGCTTTTTTAAATAGCGCCTCAATTGTATACGGTTAGCATGATAAAGAAATGAATAGCGCATAAAAAGTAGCTTGAATTACAATTAAATTTGCTAACTTGTCACTAAAACGATACTACCATTTCTTTATGTTATGTTAATTATATTGTAATGAATATAATGCTATAAATTGTCAATAAGCGTATGTGTAAGGGTTAAAACATACAAAAAGGATTTATTAGCTTTAAGTTTTAAACTTTAAATAATTGATAGTTAAGTGTTTATTTTATAATTAAAATTAACCTTACACATAAAAAGGTCTTTATAAATACAAAAAATATAAAAAATTTTCGTATTAGAGGTCTGACAACTAGTATGTTATAAATAATGTCGCGCGTTAAAAAGAGGTATTACTTGCAGCCATTTGAAATAAAAATACAGAATTTAAATATACAAGGCCTTAAAAAGGGCAGTGGTGATGAAGTTGTAATAGCGCTGCATGGCTGGTTAGACAACAGTAACAGTTTTACGCCTATGCTAAACAAAGTTAATCCAGCGCATACTTGGTATTGTATTGATTTTGCAGGCCATGGGTTATCTGATTGGCGAAGCAATGACGCGCATTATTATTTTGTTGATTATATTGACGATGTGTACCAACTTATACAGAGCTTAGGTGCTAAAAAAGTACACTTGGTTGGCCACTCAATGGGGGCCATGGTTGCAGGGTTATTTGCTAGTTGTTTTAGTGAGTATGTTTTAACAGTCTCTTTTATTGAAGGGATAGGGTGTGTAACAACCCCAAGCGATGAAGTATGTGAGCAGCTTAAAGGTGCAGTGCTTAATAGGGAGCGCCGTAACAATAAAAAAGGGCGTATTTATAAGTCTAAATCAGCCATTATTGAAGCGCGATCACAAACAAGTGATTTAAATAACGAACTGATCAGCTTATTGATGAGTCGTAATATCAAGCAAGTTGAACTAGGGTATGAGTTAACAACTGACCCAAAGCTTAAAAATCACTCAGGTTTTAGGTTTAATGAGGCGCAATGTATTGGTGCAATAAAACAATTAATTGCACCAAGCCAATTAATTTTAGGTAACCAAGGTTATTCATTTGTAAAACAAAATTTGGCAAAGTATATTAGCTATTACAACAACTTGAAGGTAATTAATGTAGATGGCGGGCATCATTGTCATATGCAAAGCAGCGGGTTATGTTTTGAGCATATTCAAGCCTTTATGCTGCAAAATGGTGCATGTTAATTGTAAATTAGCGCCAAATGTGGGATTATTCCTGCATTAGAGTATTTGCTCAATTGTTAAAGTGCCTTACTTAGATTAAGGTTAATAAAAATATAATTATAAACAGGGGCTAAGAGTGGAAAAAATCTGGCTTAAGCGCTACCCAGAAGGTATGCCTGAAACAATCGATCCTGAGCATTACAACTCGTTAGTCGAAGTGTTTGAAAAAAGTTTTTCTGATTACAAAGATTTACCTGCATTTACTAATATGGGTAAAACTTTATCTTACAACGAAATAGATAAAGCTACACAACGCGTAGCCTCGTATATTCAAAATGATTTAGGTCTCAAAAAAGGCGATAAAGTCGCCGTAATGATGCCTAACTTATTACAAACACCTATTGCTATATTAGGCATATTACGTGCTGGTTGTGTTGTGGTTAATGTTAACCCTTTATACACAGTACGTGAGCTTGAGCACCAGTTAAAAGATTCTGACACGTCAGCTATTTTTATACTTGCTAACTTTGCCGATACACTTGAAAAAGCCCTTGCTAAAACTGATGTTAAGCACATTGTGGTTACACAAGTAGGCGACATGGTAGGCGGTGTTAAAAAGCACATCGTCAACTTTGTAGTTAAGTACGTTAAAAAAATGGTACCAAGCTACAACTTACCTAATGTAATTAAGTTCTCTGATGTACTTGCAGGCGACCCTACAAAATACACTCGCCCTGAAATGCACCTAAATGATTTAGCCTTTTTACAATACACAGGCGGAACAACCGGCGTATCTAAAGGTGCTATGCTAAGCCACGGCAATATGGTTGGTAACCTTGAACAGGTATCGGGTTGTTTAGATAAAGTATTAGACCGCGGTACCGAAGTTGTTGTAACTGCTTTACCGCTTTATCACATATTTGCGTTAACAGCTAACTGCTTAACGTTTATGAAATATGGTGGCTTAAATGTGCTGATTACAAATCCGCGCGATATGCCTGCATTTGTAAAAGAGCTAAGCCAACATAAATTTACAGCTATTACGGGTGTGAATACGTTATTTAATGGCTTATTAAATACACCAGGCTTTGCCGAGCTAAACTTTAGTCATTTAAAAATGTCTTTAGGTGGCGGCATGGCGGTACAACGCCCTGTAGCTGAAAAATGGCAAAAAGTGACAAGCTCAAAACTTATGGAAGGTTACGGCCTTACTGAGTGTGCGCCGCTTGTGACTGTAAGCCCATACGATTTAGAAGCATACAACGGCTCTATTGGTTTACCTGCACCAAACACCGAAATAAAGCTAATGCTTGAAAATGGTGAAGAGGCCGCTAAAGGTGAACCTGGCGAGCTATGGGTAAAAGGCCCGCAAGTTATGCTAGGTTATTACAACCGCCCTGATGCAACAGCAGAGTGCTTGCAAGATGGTTGGTTTGCAACAGGCGATATTGCCACATACGATGATGAAGGTTTCTTTTACATAGTTGACCGTAAAAAAGACATGATTATAGTTTCGGGCTTTAATGTATTCCCTAACGAAATTGAAGAAGTTGTTGCTATGCACGATGGCGTACTTGAAGTAGCTGCTATTGGTATACCGCACGAGGTAAGTGGTGAACAAGTTAAAGTTTTTGTTGTGAAAAAAGACCCATCTTTAACTGAAAAAGATATAATAAATCACTGTCGTGATAATTTAACTAATTACAAGGTGCCTAAGCTCGTTGAGTTTAGGGATGAGTTACCTAAAACAAACGTAGGTAAAATTCTCAGAAGAGCCCTGAAAGATTAGTAAACTATAAAAAAGCCGGCATATGCCGGCTTTTTTATTGTAGGAGATTAAGTGCAATACCAATTGATCGAAACACAAAATCAACTCAATACATTTGTTGAGCAAATAAAAAACAAACCAATTTTAGCCATAGACACCGAGTTTATGCGCCGCCGTACTTTGTACCCTGAAGTTGCACTTATCCAAGTATATGATGGTGAGCATTTAGCACTAATTGACCCGCTTGCTGAGTTATCGTTATTTGATTTTTGGGAAATATTAAAAGATCCACGCGTACTTAAAGTTTTACATTCACCGTCTGAAGACATTGAAGTATTTCAAAAATACGCAGGCTTTATGCCTGCACCATTATTTGATACTCAATTTGCTTTGCAACTATTAGGTGAAGGAAACTGTATGGGCTTTGCCCTTATGGTGAAAGAGTTACTTGGTATTGAAATAGATAAAAGTGAGTCACGTACTAATTGGCTACAGCGTCCGCTAACTAAAAAACAGCTAGATTATGCAGCTGCCGATACTTTTCATTTACTACCGTGTTTTGAACTAATTATTAAACGAATTAATGACGCTGAACTATTTGAAATTGTAATAAATGAAAGCGAACTGATTGCTAATAAACGTGCATTTCAAACACCAGATGAATTGTTATATAAAGACATTAAAAATGCGTGGCAATTAAAACCACACGAACTTGCAGTATTAAAAGAGCTCGCCGTTTGGCGTCGTAACAAAGCGATTCGTAAAAATTTAGCACTTAACTTTGTGCTTAAAGAGCACAACATGACTGAAATTGCCAAACGCGGGCCATCGAGTTTAAATTCGCTTAGGCAAATTCCCGGTGTTGAGTCGATGGAAGTTAATCGCTCTGGCGTAGAAATACTTAAATGTATTGAAACCGCAAAGGCAATACCGACTGATGAGCATCCTCCCGTTTTAAAGCGTTTAATTGACTTTCCTGCTTATAAAAAAGTTGCGAAAGACATTAAACAAAAAATTACTAAAGTCGCAAAAGAGCAGGGTATCCCTGAGGATGTAATGGCTTCTAAAAAGCAAATTAATCAACTTATCAGTTGGAGTTGGAAGCTTACCGATGCGCAAAAAGTAAATCATATCAAACCCGATTTACTTAATTCATGGCGCTACAGCTTTGTAAAAGAGACTTTAAAAGAGTGGGATAAGTGATACCAATCAGCAATAATACTTAATCATTTTGCGGGGCTAAACGTGTCGTTACCTTCGTTAAAAAATTCTCATTTAGAACAACTAAATAGCGAATTTTTTGCCTAGTTATCAACACATTTTTCCATCCTCAAAATAGAACACTTAATTATGCGGATTGGTATAACCCTCCCCCCCGACTGTTTATTGAAGTCGGGGGTATTAAAAGCAGCTTTTATAGCTCTTTTTAAAAATCAGGGGCAATAGTAAAAGCAAGACGTTTATGTGTAATGGGGTGATCTAAAGCTAAATGCTCTGCATGTAAATGGAGTCTGTTTGCTTTTTTACCATAGTGCGTATCGCCAATAATAGGCATATTAAGTCCTAAATGGTGTGCACAATGTACTCTTAATTGATGGGTACGCCCTGTTTTTGGGTAAAGCTGTAAGCGAGTCATGTTTTCTTTTCTTTCAAGCACATGCCATGTGGTAAGTGCAGGTTTTCCTTTGGTGTTGCAAACTAATTGCCTAGGTTTATCATCAAAATCGAGCCTTAATGGCAGTTCTACTTTGCCGCTATCGCCTTTAACAATACCATCAACAAGTGCGATATAGCGCTTATCAATAGTGCGAGCAATAAATTGTTTTTGCAAAGACTTATGTGCGCGTTTATTTAGTGCTACAACTAATAAGCCCGACGTAGACATATCAAGCCTGTGTACAATTAAAGGCCCTGTTGCATGAGGGAACTGTGTTTGAATTCGCAAATACACAGAGTCTTCAACATTAACCCCAGGTACAGATAAAAACTCCGCTGGTTTATTTACAATAACAATGTCATCGTCTTGATAAACAATGGGCAGCTCTTTGCCCTGTGCTGGGTTAACTAGCAAGGGGTTATCTTCAATATTTAGCCCTTGTAACATATGCGACAAAATAGGCTGGCACTTACTATAACAAGATGGGTAATAGTTTTTGTGCTGGCGTACAGCCGACTTAGGCGCCGCTCCCCACCAAAATTCAGCCATAGCTATGGGGGCTAAGTTATTTTTGAATGCGTATTGTAATAGTTTTGGTGCGGCACAATCACCCGCACCTGAAGGTGGAGTATGCTCAGGAAGCTCTGCAAAAATAGCATTCAGATCTTTTATTTGTTGTTGTGCATTTAAAAATTGATACTTGGCAAATAACTGTTTTTGTAAGTTTTTAGAGAGAGTTTTTCGGCGTTTTTTTAAGTGCTTTATTTCATCATTTAAAGTGTTAAGCGCATTTTGCTGTTTGGCTATTTTATCCTGCCAACTGTCTTTTATTGCTTGGTAATGTTTTTTGTCTTCAATGCTTTGTTTTGCTAAATCATGCAATGCTTTGTCTTGCTTGCTATTTGCTTGCTCTGCAATCTCACTGCGTTGTTTTTTCCGCTCTTTTCTATTTGCCTGCATGATAAGTTGTTGAGCATGTAATTGCTGCTCAAATTTTTGTGTATCAGCGTTTAGTGAAATCTGTAAGCTTTTTATATGCTCACTGTTTTCAAGCTCAGCTATTTGCGCATTGATATCATTAATTATCTTACTTTCTTTTAAATAGCTTACATCTTGCAATGCCATGCTAGATACGTGGGGAACAAATTGAATATCTGTTTCTAAGCCATCAATCTGTCCAGAAAAGGCGGCTAAAAAGCCAACCTGCTGTTGCTGATTTTTAACAACCAATACACCAAACATTTTACCATCATCAATGGAGCTATTTTCGTCATAAGGTAAGTGCAGTTTTAGCTCTTCTTGTAACTGGCTTGATGCTAAAACTGAAAGCTCATGAGGCTGATAGTAAAACGGAAAAGTAAATTTATCAGGTAGCGGTATATTATTTATAGGTTGAGAAAATAGCGTAAAACAAGCAGTGGGATTTAACATAGGGATTTTAAAGCTAGCATAGTGCAAAGTAATAATTTAATAATAACATACATACTTATGGAGACTTAATTAATCCTTTAATTAGGCCAAGCCCCGTTTTGCTAAAAAACGAACAAGTAATAATGTTAGATTTTCTCTGCGTCCATTGTTAGGCCATACCGCGTAATAACCTAGTGGCTTGAGTTGCCAGTGAGGTAAAATGTGAGTGAGCTCTTCTCGTGCTAGTTGCTTTTTTACTAGGTTTTCGGGCAAAATTCCTAGACCCAAGTTCTCAGATATAAAGTGGCTAATTGCAAGCGCACTGTTTACATTAATACGCGATTTTTCGGAAATACACACAACTTCACCATTTGGCGATGTAAAATCTACGGTGCTGCCACGCATGCTAAAATGTACCCAATCCCACTGTTTAAATCATTAGGGTGCTCGGGTATTTTATGTTTTTTAGCATAAGTACTCGAAGCAACTAAAAGCCGTTTACTTTCACCAATTTTACGTGCCATAAGAGAGCTATCTGCAAGCCACCCTACGCGAATACTTAAATCGAGTCCTTCATCCATTATGTTGACTACTTGGTCGGTGTAATTAAGTGATAAATTTACTTTTGGGTATATTTGCACAAATTCCGCTATAGCGGCTGAAATTTCTGAACTGGCTAAAAAGGCGGGAAGCGATATTTTTAAAGTCCCAATAGGCTCATCACCCACAGAGTTTATTTCATTTAAACCTGCTTCTGCATGCTTTGTTATATTTTCTACGTGGGTGTAAAACTTTTCCCCTTCAGGGGTCAGTGACAATTTTCGGGTTGTTCTATGTAATAAAGTGACGCCTAAAAACTGTTCTAAGTCAGAAACACTATGGCTAACGCGTGAGGGCGCAATACCAAGCTCTTTTGCTGCAATACGAAACGAACTTGCAGCTACTACTTTTGAAAAAATGGCCATATGCCGTAAGTAATTAATCATTGTTCTGAATTTCGGAATTTTATTATGCCGTTATGTATCTATTCGCTCGGGTATCTAAAAGTTATATTAGCTGCGAATTCAACATTAGCCTTAAAGCACCAAACTTTGGTTGTTAAAAAAATCAGGAATGACAATGAACACATTACAAAAAAGCATAGTTGCCGCAATTACTTTAGTTTGTACTACGCCTACTTTAGCCAGCGCAGAGGGGGTTTATGGATCTGCACATATAGGCTACAGCTCGAAAGCGAATGACTCACAAGCCATTGGAAACAATATTGCAGTAGATGCAGACTCCCCCTCTGAATTTGATGCTGGCGATGGCAGTGTAGGTAGCATTGGTTTAGGTTATCAGTTTAATCCTCAGTTTAGAGTAGAAGCACGTATAAGTTATCACGACACCGATTATAGCGAGTCAAAAGTGGGAGCTGGCTCACGTGAGGGTGAGCAATATGTATTAAAGGGGGATTTAAAAACGACAACTTATACAATTGAAGGCTTTTACGATTTTGACAATAGCACTGCATTTACACTCTATATTAAAGCGGGTTTAGGCGTTGCAAATAATAGCTACTCTGCAAAATTAGGTGGCCAAGGGATCAGTGCATTTGATGGCAATGTTGATGGTTATTACGATGCATATGCCGATGACGACTCAACCGAATTTACATGGAATATTGGGGCAGGGGTTAACTATCAAGTAACTAAAGCTATATCTCTTTACACTGAGTACCAATATATTGAATTTGGTGATGTGCAAACAGGCCAAGATGCATTTACCGATGGTTTTAAAATCGACAATGCCGCAAGCCATGAGTTTTTACTTGGTTTACGTGTAAACTTTTAAATTTAAAACACAATTGCGCGCACATACAAATGTGTAGTGAATGTTAAAACAAAAGCGGCAGTTTAAATGCCGCTTTTTGTTGTACTACTTTTTTTCTTCGTCAGGCAATGTCACGTTGAGCTCAAGTACTGCTAAATCATCTTCGTTTTGATCAAACTGTACCTGAACTGCGTCAGTGTTTACGTTCACGTATTTACGGATCACATCTAAAATATCTTGTTTTAATTGTGGTAAGTAATCCGGCGTTCCTCGTTGAGAACGTTCGTGCGCGACAATGATCTGCAATCGCTCTTTTGCTAATGACGCGCTGTTCTTTTTTTCTGAGCGGAAGTAGTCAAGTAAAGACACATTAACCTCCAAAAATCCGTTTAAATAAGCCTTTTTTCTCAACGTCTAAGAATCGAAAATCGACTGTTTCACCTAATAAGCGATTAATTGCATCTGCATAAGCTTGCCCTGCATCTGATTCACCATCAAGAATCACAGGTTGGCCAGAGTTAGATGCGCTTAATACTGCTTGCGACTCAGGAATAACACCTAGTAATGGAATAGATAGAATATCTTTCACGTCTTCTACCGATAACATTTCGCCTTTTTCAACACGCTCTGGATTGTAGCGAGTTAAAAGTAGATGCTCTTTTATGTTTTCTAGGCCTTCTTCAGCACGTTTAGATTTGCTGTGTAAAATACCTAAAATTCTATCAGAATCTCGAACTGATGATACTTCTGGGTTGGTTGTTACAATTGCTTCATCGGCAAAGTACATCGCCATCATTGCACCGGCTTCAATACCAGCTGGTGAGTCACATACGATGTAATCAAAATCTTCTTTTAATTCGTTTAGTACGCGTTCAACACCTTCACGGGTTAGGGCGTCTTTATCACGTGTTTGTGATGCAGGAAGTAGAAAGAGTTTTTCTACGCGTTTGTCTTTAATTAGCGCTTGATTAAGATTTGCTTCGCCATTAATTACGTTTACAAAGTCGTACACTACGCGGCGCTCACACCCCATAATTAAATCTAGGTTACGTAAGCCAATATCAAAATCGATGATAACTGTTTTATAGCCTTTTAATGCTAAACCAGTGCCTATTGCAGCACTTGATGTTGTTTTACCAACACCGCCTTTACCTGAAGTAACGACAATAACTTTTGCCATGAGATTTATCCTTTAACCAAAGCTGAAATTTCTAATGATTCGTTTTTTTGTTGTATTTGTACTGCGCTGCCCCAGTGCTCACCTTGCAATGAATCACTGATCCAGTAATTGCCATCAATTGAAACCAGTTCGGCTTCAAGTTTTTGGCAGTATATGCAGGCGTCTTTTGTCCCTTTTGCACCCGCAATAGCTCGCCCACGCAATGTGCCATAAATGTGCACGTTGCCATCGGCTATTACTTCTGCACCATGGCTTACTGCGCCAAGTACAATTAAGTCTCTATCTTTTGCGTAAACTTGCTGACCTGAACGTACCGTGCCATTAATTACTTGCGCTGGAAGGTAGACGTTTTTTTCAACAATAGAGGTGTTAGGTGCCTCTTGTTTTACTGGGGCGCTTTTTGCATCTTGTGAGTAATTTAAAACCGATAAGCCCGCTGCCTTTGCTTGGCTGTGTTGATCATCTGAGCCATTACATACACCAACTGCATTAAAGCTCATGCGCTCAATAAGTGATTTTAAGTGTACAAAATCAAGTGAGCTGTTTTTAATTTCTTCTAAATTAACAACAATAGGGGCTCCTTCAAAAAACCGAGGAGCTTGGGCTATTTTTACATACAACTGCTCTGCTAGAAGGGCAATATCAGTGCTATAAAGATGCAATACTGATAGTGTGAAAAGGTTCCCTTTTAGCTCAAAAATTTGTTCCGACATACACGCTCAATTGATTTGTCTGATTAGAAATTAATTTTAGATAAACGTAGGCTGAATAAGGCCTTTATTGAAATTTCTAATCTAATTTTTCTAACTTATTATTACTCTCATGTTATAGTGTGCGGCAATGTTAAGCAAGATTAAATAGGGCCATTATGCTCACTGCGGTATATAAAAGTAAGAAAAAAGCGGATACCTTCTTATTTGTTGAAAAAAGAGATGATTTTAGTAAAGTGCCTGAACCTTTACTGGCAATGTTTGGTCAACCTATTTATGTAATGATCATTAACTTAGCAAAGCGTGATCATTTAGGTGGCGCCGACCTTGAAACTGTAAAAGAGGCTTTAGCCGATCCTGATAAAGGCTACTATTTACAGATTCCACCGCCAGAAGAAAACTTACTTAGCCAATTACGAAAAGAAAACGGAGTTGATAGTGATTAAAAAGTTAGCCGTAATTTTATGCTCAGTGTGTTTAAGTGGCTCTGTAGTTGCTAAAACACAGGCCGAATTTCAAACTTACTTGGGCGATTTAAAACAAGAGGCCATAGCAAAAGGCTACGATAGCAAATTAATAGACGATGCATTTGCAACAGCGTCTTACAAAGAAAAAGTAGTTTCTGCTGATAAAAACCAGCCTGAAGTAAAAGAAACACTCGAAACTTATTTACCAAAACGTGTTCCACAGTGGAAAATTGACCGTGCGCGTAAGCTTTACGCGCAAAACAAAGATGTACTAGAGCAAGTAGCTAAAGAGTTTGGCGTGCAAGCGCGTTTTATAGTGGCTTTATGGGGTCTTGAAAGTAACTTTGGTACAATTCAGGGGGGTCATAACGTTATTTCATCGTTAGTAACCCTTGCCTTTGATGGTCGCCGAGAAGCACTTTATAAACGCCAGCTGTGGGCAGCATTAGATATTTTAAAATCAGGCCATATAACCCTCGATAAATTTAAAGGCTCTTGGGCTGGCGCAATGGGGCAAACGCAGTTTATGCCAACCTCATTTAATGCCTACGCTGTTGATTACAATAACGATGGCCGCAAAGATATTTGGACCACCAAAGAGGATGCCTTTGCCTCTATTGCCAATTATTTAAAGCAAGAGGGCTGGAATGACTCGTTAACATGGGGTCGTCAGGTCAAATTGCCAGACAATTTTGATAGTCAATACGTGCTAAAACGCGGTACTAAAACACGTAAACAGTGGTTAGAGTATTGGAATAATTCAGAGCGTTCGCTTGCAGATTGGCAAGCGCTTGGTGTACGAAAAGCTGATGGCTCTGATTTACCCAATGTAGATGTGCAAGCTGCGCTTGTAATGCCAGATGATATAAATGGGCGCATGTATTTAGCGTACGATAACTACAAAGTGTTTATGCACTGGAATCGTTCGTACTACTTTGCAACAAGTGTTGGTTACTTATCAGATAGAATTGGGTATCCGAAAATTTAATTTTCGCTTTACTAAATTTAAAAAGCCGCAGTTTGCGGCTTTTTTATTTAGTTTTATTCTTTTTTAAATATTTTATCTTTTAAATCGATTACTTTGCCAATACCTGAGCCTAGCTTCATAAGCTTATTTAGTTGCTCTGGGCTCAAACGTTGTAATTCTGATGACCATTTAGTAACAGTTTCAAGCAAGTTATGGATTTCACCCATTTGCTTTTGTGCGTATAACTCTTCTTCATTACTGGCTTCATCGAGTAAGTTATCGCGAAGAAGGCTAAGTGTAGGGTCTATTTCACGTTTTTTACGCTCTTCAAAAACACGGTTGGCCATATCCCAAATTTCACCAGCAGGCGCATAATACTCTTTGCGATCGCCAGGTATATGGTGCACTTTAATTAACTGCCATGATTGCAGCTCTTTAATGCCCATACTTACGTTACCACGAGAGATACTTAACGCGTCGGCAATTTCGTTCGCGGTCATTGGCTCTTTTGTAATGATCAACAACCCACACATTTGCCCTATAGTGCGATTGAAACCCCAGCGGCTGCCCATCTCACCGCAATGCATGACAAAGGCTAAATTTTTTTCAGATAGACTCATAGCTTTTCAAGTTTCAGTAAATTCAGAAAGTAATGCTAGCACGCTTGTAAATTATAGCAACGCTTAGCGAGGTAAGTTTTGTAGAGTATTAAATGAAGAATAAGTTTAATTTACTCCTACTTATTATTGTAGGAGTAAATTAGTTGCCCAGATGGGTTAAAGTGTGTAGCTAAAGCTTAGCTTAGCGTTACGCTCTTCACCTGGCATACCACCTAAAAACATGGCTTTAGAGTAGTACTTTTTATTAAACAAGTTGTTTAAATTAAGCTGCATGTGCCATTTATCGGTTGTGTACGAAACCGCCGCATCATAAACCGTGTAGCTCGGCACATAACCATCAGGAATACCAAAGCTCGTAGAGTTTGTACTTCTGTCATCAACATAAGTGATACCACCACTTATATTTACATTTTCAGGTAAGTTAAACATATCGGCGTAGTAAGTTACCCACGTACTTGCGGTAACATACGGCACACCTTTTTGGCGAGTATCGTAACTTGAGCTGTTAGGGTTGGTTTTATCACGGGCATCTTGATAAACACCGTTTATATTTACTTTCCATTGCTCATTTAAGTGCGCGTTTAAATCAAGCTCTACACCTTTAGTTTGTTCTTCACCATCGTAGTAGCTTTCTACTACATCGGGGCCAGACACACCGGCTTCATAAAGTGGGTTGCTGTATTCTAAGTTAGTACGCGCGCTTTCAAATACAACTAGTGATGCTAAAAGTTGATCATCAAATGCTTTAAATCTAAAACCTAAATCGTTACTTATTGACTCTGAGTCTTCACGGTCTGCTTCGTTACCCGCTACTGAGCCAAGTATACTGTATGCTGTACGCCCTTTTGAGTGGTTAATAAATACCGAAAAATCTTCAGTTGGTTGGTAAGTGGCACCTAAGTTATAAGTTAAACCACTGTCTGAAGTGTTCGCTTCAGGCGTAGGCTCGGCGCGGCTTGAGCTATAACGCTCATCAACACCAAAGTGCTCATATGTTTGCTTAATACGGTTATAAGCAACACCTACACGCGTTGTAAGCGCATCCGTTATGTAGCCTACATGTTGAATACCTAAGCCCCATGCTTGTACTTTTTTATTGTAGTCGCTGGTTTTTAGAGGGTCGTAGTCATCAAAGCTGCCAGTAGGCCAATTAGGTTCACGAATATCGTAAATGTAAGGCAACGTACCTTGGTAAATAGTCTCGCCATCACTATTAGTGATTACTTTATCGGCGTCGTAAATAGAGTACTGCTTAAAGCGAATATCTCTGTCTTCGTAGTTTGCATTAACAAGTAACTCGTTATCAATATCGCCTAGCATAAAGTCATAGCGTAAATCTAAAAAGTACTGCCATGATTTTTCATCTGCCTCTACTTGACGATACTCTTGGCGGCGAGCTGCAAATGAGTAAAGTACGCCGTCCTCTACTAATGGAGCACGAGGGTCATCATTTACAATGCCATTACGTTCCCAATACACGTAATTGTAAGCACCTGTTTGGCGAGCAAAGCTCGATGTATAGTTACGGTATTGTAGCTGCTGATTTAAAAATAAATCATCAGTAATAAAGTAATTATGCGTCAGCTTAAAGCGAAGCTCTTCACCTTCGTTATCATCCGCCATAGGCGAAATAATACCGTTTGTTCCAAAGCTATAAGGAGTTAATCCGTCGTTTGATGAAAGAGAATTAGCAAGTTGTTCTTGTTGCGCCGCTGTAAGTTGAACACCATTACCGTTAGAGTCATTCACTAAATCTGCGCCGGTTACTTCGCCTGCAGTTAAACCGTCTACTGATTCACTATTAAAAATTCTAATTGGGTGGCCAATAGAGTCTACCGCAATTGAATCCTTAATATAGGCAGCTGAGATCATGATATCTTGCTTGTCGCTCAATACATACTTAAGTGATGTATACAGCTCGTCGCGGTCTTCTTTTAAATCACGAAAGCCATCGCTTGATGCTGTTTTGGCCATCACGCGGTAGGCTAAATCATCGGTAATTGCATTGGTGCTATCAAAAGCAAGTGAATAGCTATCCCATTGGCCAAGCTCAGCCGATACTTTGTGTTTTTCTTCAAATTCTGGCTTTTTTTCAATTAAGTTAATTACACCACCAGCACTGCCAATACCGTATAAACCCGTTGCTGGGCCCTTAAGTACTTCAACCGACTCTACATTAGTCAGTGAGCGAGTAGGGTTAAATGTGTTGCCTAAACCGGCACCGCCGTACATGCCATCGTAGGTATAATTTGCATCAAGGCCACGAATAACTAAGTTATCGCCTATACCGTAGTTATTACCAGCTTGGGTTAAGCCACTCACGTTACGTACAAGTTCTTGTAGGCTATCTACACCTTGTGACTCAATAAGTTCACGGTCAATAATAACAACCGGTGCTGGGGTTTCCATTAATGACATGTCTGATTTAGTTGCAAGGCCTGAACTCATTACAACTTGGTTTTGCTTTTCGTAAACGCTAATACGTTCGATGTCTTTTTCAGCGGTTGTTGCAGCAACCGCTAAAGGGGCGTTTAAACACGCTAACGTTAAAAGAGAGTAGTTAAATTGTTTCATATTGATAATTATTCGTATTCATTGGTTTGCGCGAATACTAATAGTTATTATTCGTTAAGTGAATAAAAAATTCTAAAAAAGAGAAATTAATTACAATGTGGGTGAGTTATTGTTCTAAAAAGTAAATTTAAGGTTAAATTTAATGCTTTTTAAAAAGTAATACGCTAATTAGTTATTATTTTTTATAAACTACACCTGCTTTCATTACAAAAGGGATGCGCTCAAGCTCACTAATATTATTAAGTGGGTTGTCTTTTACTGCAATAATATCTGCAGCAAAGCCCGCCTTTAGCTGACCAAGTGTATTTTCCATTTTTAACAGCTTTGCACTGTTTATAGTGGCGGCTTGAATAGCTTGTAGTTCGGTCATTCCAAATTCAACCATACGAGAAAACTGCTTTGCGTTATCGCCGTGTGGATAAATAGCGGCATCGGTACCAAATACCATATTAACGCCAGCCTTTACTGCACGGCTAAAGCTATCGCGTTGTTTTTTAGATACTTGACGCTCTTTATTGAGGTTTTCTTCATCTACGCCATTTTGCTCGCCAAAACTAAGCGTGTATTCGGTATTGTAAATATCCATAGACAGCCATGTACCGTGCTTTTTAGCAAGCGCTATGGCTTCATCGTCTAAAAAGCTGGCATGCTCAATACTATCTACGCCTGCTTTAATGGCTGTTTTAATACCACTGGTACCATGTGCATGTGCTGCCACAGGTAAGTCGCGCATGTGAGCTTCATCAACAATGGCTTTCATTTCATCATAAGAATATTGCTGTACACCTACTTTAGTACCCTTAGAAAAAACGCCGCCAGTGGCGCAAAATTTAATTGCATTAGCACCGTATTTTATATTTTCGCGTACTTTAACTCGTGCTGCCCATGGTCCGTCGGCTACGCCTGTTGATGTGTATTTTAGCTCTGGCGGTAAGCGGTTATTATCACAATGTCCGCCTGTAATACCAAGCGATGGGCCCGCTGCCCAAATACGTGGACCTACAATATCACCCGCGTTAATGCCATCACGCACGGCAATAACACTGTAGCCCTCAGCGCCAACATTACGAAGTGTAGTAAAGCCAGCTTCGAGTGTTTTTTTAGCAAAGTGCGCTGCCTTAATAGCCATACGTGGCACTGATTGGCTCAAACGTTGGCTGCGCGACACAGTAGGGTCGCTAGTTAAATGAACATGCATATCCATTAAACCTGGCATAAGTGTTAACTGAGGAAGTTCAATGTGATCATCATTTTTGCTAAGCGTTGGCTTTTTATTAGTCTCGATTGCGCTTATCACTCCATTATCAATAGTAATAAGGGGAGCTTTTATGAGTTTACCGGTTTGCACGTCAAGCATGGCTTTAGCAGAGAGGTAAGTAACGGCATGGGCGTTTAAGCTGCTTAAGCATAAACATGCAATGGAGGCGCTAAGTAGGCGTTTTTTCATTTTGTTCTTCTTGTAGTGGCGTTTTAATTAATTGAAATGTAACAACCTAATACAAAAGTGTAAATAGAGATTGATTTAAGCAATCTATCGTAATTTCTTTATTTAGCAGTGCTTTGTGAGCATAATTAAAAATCGTCACAAAAAAGGAATACCATGAAATCTATTAAATTAGCCTTAGTTGCCAGCGGTGTTATGTTTGCCTTAAGTGGCTGTATTAGCAATGGTGCAAGCGAAAACGCGAGCACTAACGTACAGTCAAACACCACCAGCGCAAAAACAGCTATTGTTTCAGAGCTCTCTAATGAGCAGCAGCTCGATGTGCTTGTAGCCCAATATTACAATGAATCTCTTACGTTTAAGCCAATAAACGCAACATATAGTGGCCGTAGTGAATTTAACGATAAGTTTACCCCAGAGATTTCATCTAAAAATCGTGCTAAAAAAGCCTCTTTTTATAAAAAGTATCAGCAGCGCCTTGCCTTTATTGATAAATCACAATTAACGGGTCAGGCACTTTTAAGCTACGAGATATTAAATCGCGATTTAGCACTTAAACTTGAAGGTATGCAATTTCCAACCTACATGTTGCCAATAAACCAAATGGCAGGCTCGCATAATACCTTTGCAGGTTTTGGCTCAGGGCAAAGCGCACAGCCATTTGATACCACCGAAGACTATAGTAACTTTATAAAGCGCAGCGAAGGTTTTGTAGCGTGGCTTGCAAGTGTTCAACGCTCAATGGGGGAAGGTTTAAAGCAAGGTATTTCATTACCAAAACCTTTAGCTAAAAAATTACAGCCGCAATTTGCAGCGCATGTTGTTAAACGTGCTGAAGACTCTTTATTTTGGGGGCCGATTAAAAACTTCCCTGAATCATTTACTTCAAAGCAAAAAGAGAAGATCACAGCACAGTACCGCTCACTTATTATGACGCAATTAGTACCGGCCTATAAAAGTATGAGTGACTTTTTAGCCAATGAGTATATTCCTAATAGTCGTACAACAGTTGGTTATAGTGATTTACCAAATGGCAAAGCCTGGTATGAATACCAAATTAAAAAAAATACCACGTTGAGCTTATCAGCAGATGAAATACACGCCATTGGCTTAAGTGAAGTGTCGCGTATTTTAGATGAAATGAAAAAAGTAAAACAAGATGTTGGGTTTAGTGGTTCATTGGCTGAGTTTTTTGATCACTTACGTGACTCAGACGAGTTTTATTACAATACACCACAAGAGCTAATAGCGGCTTATGAAAACGTTAAACAAAAAATAGATTCGCGCGTTCCATTATTATTTGATATTGCGCCTAAAGCGCCATACGTAGTAAAAGCGGTTGAAGCATACAGAGCGCAATCTGCTGCGGGTGCGTCTTATGCAGCCCCTGCACCTGATGGTTCTCGCCCGGGTGTTTTTTACATCAACACGTTTAATTTAAAAGCACAGCCAAAGTTTTTACTTGAAACACTCTCTATTCATGAAGCAGCTCCAGGGCATCATTTTCAAATTGCCTTACAGCAAGAAATTGAAGGCTTACCTGATTTTAGAAAGTTTGGCGGTTATACCGTATTTGCAGAGGGTTGGGCATTATATGCAGAAAGCCTAGGTAAAGAGCTTGGCTTATTTACCGACCCTTACATGTGGTACGGGCGTTTAGCCGATGAACAACTAAGAGCGATGCGTTTAGTGCTCGATACTGGCTTTCATGCAAAAGGTTGGACTCGCCAGCAAGGGATTGATTACATGTTGGCTAACTCATCAATGGCTAAAAGCGATGTAATTGCTGAGGTTGAGCGTTATATTGCATGGCCTGGCCAAGCCCTATCGTACAAGTTGGGGGAGTTTAAAATTAAACAGCTGCGCGACTACGCTAAAAAAGAGTTAGGCGATAAGTTTGATATTAAAGCGTTCCACACTCAAATTTTGATTGATGGTGCGTTACCTATGCCAATTTTAGAGGAAAAAATTAAACGTTGGGTTGCCACGCAGTAACAATAAAAAACGCGAAAGCCCGTATTAATAAAGGCGCGGGCTTTGCGCGTATAGCTGCAATACGTTAGAATGCGCGCTCTTTAGGGGCGCGAGTAAATTATGTTTGATCAAGAATTAGCAAATACACAGTTTTGGCTTAAAAAAAGTCTCAGGGACATGAACCAAAACGAATGGGAAGCTATTTGTGATGGGTGCGGAAAGTGTTGTTTAAACACCTTTATTGATAGCGAAGACGAAGACGAATTTACCGCTACCGATCAATTACGTGAAGGTGAAGAACTCATTTTTACAAATATTGTTTGCCAATATCTTGATAACAACACCTGTGGTTGTAGCGAATACGAAAATCGCCAAACTTTGGTGCCATCGTGCGTAAAGCTTACCAAAGCCAACCTTAAAGATATCTTTTTTATGCCGCAAAGCTGTAGCTATCGCCGATTACACGAAGGCCGTGGTTTAGCGTCGTGGCACCCGCTATTAAATAATGGCGAAAAATCACAAATGCATGAGCTAGGTATATCTGTTAAAGATAAAACAGTAAAAGACTGTGACGTAAAGCTTGATGACTTCGATTTATACATAGCTGAGTGGCCTACTAAGGATTGCGATTAATGAGCGATTTTAAAGCGACCATAGGCCTAATAAACCCTAAAAGCCCCACAAATGTAGGCGGTGTTTTGCGTGCCGCGGGTTGCTACGATGCAAAGCAAGTGTTCTTTACCGGTAGCCGTTATTTAAATGCTAAAAAGTTTCATACTGATACTAAAAACGTTGTTGAGCGAATTCCCTTAATTGGCGCTGATAATCTGCAAAACGTTAAACCCGAAGGTGCAACTGTCGTAATTATTGAGCTAATTGAAGGCGCGACGCCTTTGCCTGACTTTAAACACCCAGAAAATGCTTTTTATGTATTTGGCCCTGAAGACGGCTCTATCCCAAAAGATGTTTTAAAATGGTGTGATGAAGTAGTGTATGTACCAACAATAGGGTGTATGAACCTGGCTGCTACTTGTAATGTTGTACTGTATGACCGTTTAGCTAAGCTTGGCGGCGTAGAGAGCAGTGATTCAACCATTATTAGTTCCCGCGACACCAATAACAAAATGAAGTGGGATAAAGCATAAACGAGCAAAGCTAAAATGTTCGCTAAAATTTCTTTTACTTTACGTACTTAGTTCTACACTTTAGGGACATACCCTAAATAAAGTGTAATTATGCGCGTACTTTTAATTTTGTTTTTATTTTCACCTTTTTGTTTTGCTCAGGTCCCTGTGACTTATATGCAAGGCGACACATCCCACACTGTAATAGGTGAGCGCTATAAATCGGGTTATTTATTTAGCGCCCCTAACAGCACTAAAACTATTCACGTTGTTACCGAAGATTGGCCGCCTTATATAGGCAACAAGCTGTGTAATAAAGGCTGGGTGTATCAATTTAGCGCTGCAATTTTTAATAGTGCAGGGTATAGCGTTTATATCGAATTTGTTCCGTGGGCAAGGGCTGTGCGTGCCGTTGAATTAGGTAAAGCTGACATTTTAATGCCAGAATATTATATCGAAGATACAGCGCCTTCTGACTACGTACCAAACCAAACGCGTCGTAAATTATTAGGGCTATCAAATGCATTTGAGGGCGGTAATATCGGCTTTTTAAAACGCAAAGGCGAGCCCGACAGATTCAATGGTAATTTAAAGTCACTTAAAGGTTCGCGTATTGGTGTAGTAAGGGGGTATCAAAACACCCCAGAGTTTGATGCCATGATGGATAACGACGAATTTATTATTATTAATGCCGTAGACGATTTACAGCTTGTTAAGCTACTAGCAGCAAAGCGGGTAGATTTAATTATTGGCGATCCGAGCGTTTTAATTTACTCAGTAAAATACTCAAACCTATCTGATAGTGCAAAACAGTCTTTACTCAGCGCTATAGAGCCCGAAACAACCGCTATTCAATATAACCCCTTATATTTTGCTATTAGTAAAAGCACAACAGATTGGCTTGGTATTTTAGAAGATATAAACACAGCGTTATACAAATTTAAAAATAGCGGAGAAACGCTTAGGCTTAAAAACACCTTACTAAATGAGTGTGGTTAATTGTAACGTTCCAAAAATTTAGTGCTTATATTTCACTTCAAACGTGTAGAATCATTTCCAACTTGTTAATGGAGTGAAAATGACGTGAGTGAAATAAATACTAATCAATCATTTGCGGTCAAAGAGCAACAAAATAAAAATTACCTGTTACCACTGACTGCAATGACCACACTGTTCTTTTTATGGGGCTTTATTACCGTTTTAAACGACGTGCTAATTCCCCGTTTAAAGGGCGTTTTTGACCTATCTTACTTTGAAGCAATGCTTGTTCAGTTTTGCTTTTTTGGTGCCTACTTTATTGTCTCTATTCCGGCTGGAATTTTAGTTAAACAACTAGGCTACAAAAAAGGAATTTTAACTGGGCTGGTAATAGCATCAATCGGCTGTATGTTGTTTTACCCAGCGGTTGTAGTGCACGAATATTGGTTGTTTTTAGGAGCGCTATTTGTTTTAGCCTCGGGCGTAACCGTTTTACAAGTTTCTGCAAACCCTTATGTGGCCGCTTTAGGTCCTGAAAAAACAGCATCGTCTAGGCTTAACCTAGCACAAGCACTTAATGCGCTTGGTACAACTGTTGGCCCTTATGTAGGCGGTATATTATTTTTTGGTACAGCCGGTACACTCGCAGCCAGTGCTGCAAGCGCTGAGTCGGTTAAAGTGCCTTACTTAATGTTAGCTGTTGCACTACTTGTAATCGCGATTGTTTTTGCCTTTGTAAAACTCCCTGATATAGAGAGCCACAAAGAAGAAAACAACCCTGTAAACGAGTCTCGCTCGCTTACTCAAGCACCTCATTTAACAATGGGTGTTGTAGCAATATTTTGTTATGTTGGCGGCGAAGTTGCAATTGGTAGTTTTTTAGTTAACTTTTTTGGTGAAGCACACATAGCCGGGCTTGAAGAGCATGCAGCAGCTGCCCTTATTAGTTATTACTGGGGTGGGGCTATGGTAGGGCGTTTTATTGGATCCGCTTTATTACAAAAAATAGCGCCGTCTAAAGCGCTGGCGTTTAATGCGGTTATGGTTATTGCATTGCTACAGGTTACCATTTTTACCCAAGGTAATGTGGCTTTGTATGCTGTGCTTGCGATAGGGTTATTTAACTCTATTATGTTTCCGACTATTTTTTCTGTTGCAATTGAAAAGCTTGGCTCTTTAACAAGTAAAGGTTCAGGCTGGTTATGTTTAGCTATTGTCGGTGGTGCGTTAGTGCCGCTACTGCAAGGTTACATTGCAGATGTAGTTAATATTCAACTAAGCTTTTTTGTACCGCTACTATGTTATGTGTTTATAGCATGGTACGGTTTAAACGTTGTTCGCCTCGCTAAAAAGTGGTAACAAACGTATAAACACGAAGCGACTGAATACGTATTCAGTCGCTTTTTTATCAAAATCAATAGGAACGTTCCATTAATTTGTTTTAATTAATCTTCAACTTGCCACTTAACTACCAGTTATATTTATTAGTTACTAAGTTAATGCTTTATTACTGTTTTTTACTTTAATCTTCTCTTAAACTCGCAATTACAACGACATAACTATAAATTTTTGCTAAAACAGTAACTAATAAATAATAATAAAAAGGGTAGCTATGATTAACTCTCTTAAATTTACCTCTAAAGTTACTATTGCCGCATCTGTAGTATTAGTTATGGTGTTGGGTTTGTTTACTATTAATAACTATATCGCTATGCGTAACCAAACGCAGCAACAGCTAGATTTAGTATTAAAGCAAAATTCAGAGTCAGTTTCTCAAAATATAGCAAGCTGGTTAAATGCAAAGCTTGCAATTGTAAAATCAATAGCTCATACCCACCAAGCAAACGATGCCAAACAATTAACACTCTCTCAGCTTAATACTGCAGAGTTTGCCGGTGATTTTAAAAATACTTACATTGGTAAACCCAGTGGCGTGTTTATATTAAATGATCAGAGCGTTTTGCTCCCTGCTGATTTTGACGCCACATCTCGCCCTTGGTATAAGTTAGTTGAAAACAAATCAACCACAGCCTTTACCACGCCATACATTGATGTAACCACCAATGAACTGACCATCTCTGCTGTAGTGCCTATTCAATCTAATGGCGTTTTTAGTGGCGTAGCCGGTGCTGATATAGACATGCAAACGGTGAGTAAAATAATTAACGACATTGACTTTTTAGGGTTAGGTTACGGTTTTTTACTTGATAATAATGGCCAAGTGTTAAGTCACCCAAACAGCAAGTTAAACTTAAAAACAACCACCGATTTATTTGGAAAACGTACACCTTTAAATAGTGAGTTTACCCAATATGAATTTGATGGAGAGTCGCAATTAGTCTCTTTTACAAAAATACGTGGCATAGATAATGTAGATTGGTATTTAGGGGTTGTGATCAACCAAGAGCAAGCCTTTGCAAGTGTATCGCGCTTTGGGACTACAGCTGCCATATACATGGTGTTAGGTATTGTAGCTATTGTTGTGTTGATGCAATTTTTATTACGTTTTCTAATGCAACCAATGCTGCGTTTAAATGATGCTATTGAAGATATAGCGCAAGGTGAAGGAGACTTAACTAAGCGCCTTGAGGTTGAAAACAACGATGAATTTGGACAGCTGAGTCATTCATTTAACATTTTTATAGAAAAAATACAGCGCTCTATTGAGCAAGTAAAAATAACCACAACGCAGCTCGATATCGTTATTGCAAGTGTAGTAACACAAACGCACGCATCACTTGCTATGTATGACGACCAAACAAAGCGTACTGATAGTGTGGCTTTGGCGGTTAATAACTTTTCTCATACAGCAACATCAATTGCTAATAATGCCAGTGAAGCCTCAGAAATTGCAAAAAACGCTGATCAGCACTCTACCCAAAACCAACAAACGTTAAATCAAAGCGTTAATAGTATTCATCAGCTTTCAGATAATATGGAGCAAGCTCAACAAACAATTAATAGCCTAAACGCGCATACAGTCAGTATTGGTCAAGTTTTAGAGGTTATAAAAGGAGTGAGCGAACAAACAAATTTACTTGCTTTGAATGCCGCTATTGAAGCTGCAAGAGCGGGCGAAGCCGGTCGTGGTTTTGCGGTAGTAGCCGACGAAGTACGCCAATTAGCACATCGCACTAAGCAATCAACGCAAGAAATAGAAGATACCGTAAGTCAACTGCAAAAAGGTTCAAACCATGCGGTTGAGTTGATGAAAACCAGCCTGCAAGATAGTGAAAAAAGTGTTGAACAAGCCGAGGCTGTTAGCCATCTTATGGGACAAATTATTGAGTCGATTAAACAAATTAATGGTGCTAACCATAGTGTGGCAGATGCAACGGTTGAACAAAACGACATGGTTAAGTCACTACATTGTGATATTAAAAGTATGAGTGAGCTATCGCTTCAGGGTCAAAATAACTTACAAAGCACCCTTAACGAATGCACTAAACTAAAACAACAATTTAGTGATTTAGAACATATGGTCCAAAAGTTTAAGGTATAAATAATGCCTAAAAAATCTGCTGCGTCGCAAAGTTGGCTTAGCCTAATTAATATAGATAAAGTTTACAGCTCAGATAAACAGCGCCAAGCTTTTTCATTATTCACGATGATAGCAATCGCTATTATCGTTATAACCATGTTGGTAGTGTCTAACTACGATGTGTATTCGCCTATTCTTACTATGTCGTTAATTGCCGTCAATATTACTATTATTATGGGCACTGTTTATTTTATAAAAACAGCAAAACTTGAAGTGGTAGCACTAATTAGCATGGGTATTGTGTTTATTATGTGCGTAGCGCTTACCTATACAGGAGGTAAAGAAAACACAGCTCTTTACTGGTTGATGTTCTACCCTGTAGTGTGTTTTGCATCGCTTGGTGTGAGCCGCGGCGCTTTGCTTGGTGCGAGTTTATTGGTTTGTTGTACTTTTATTTTATACGGACCAGACTTTGGGCAAGTAGAATACGGAGGTGTTGAAAAGTCACGCTTTTTAGCATCCTTTACCTTGGTGTTTATTTTTTCATTTATAGGCGAGTACTTTAGGTACAAAAGCCATATGGCGATTGCTGACATAACGCTTTCGCAAACTCAAGATGCCTACACAGATCAGCTTACGGGAGGCGCGAATAGGCGTTTTATAACAGCTCACTTTTTAAAATTAGCAGCTAAAACGCCTGAAAACTATTTACCCTTTTCAGTTTTATTACTCGATTTAGATTATTTTAAACGCTTAAACGATACGTATGGGCACGACTTTGGTGATACTGTTTTAATTGAATTTACCAAATTGTTAGATTCTCAATTTCCAATGTCGTGTGTTAAAGCGCGTTATGGCGGCGAAGAGTTTGTGGTTATTTTACCAAAAGAAACAGCCCAAGCAGCAACTAAAATAGCGGATGATTTTCGCCAATGTGTTGCTAAACAAGCTATTTTAACCAACGACAATAAGCGGGTGTTTATTACTTGCAGCATCGGCGTTGCACAAGTTAATAATATTGATGATTACAGCCAAGCGCTTAAACAAGCTGACGAGAATTTATACAAAGCAAAAGAGCTGGGCCGCAATAAGGTTGTATCAAAGTACAGTTAAGGAACACTATGACTCAAAATAAACTCATTTATGTACACGACCCAATGTGTAGCTGGTGCTGGGGATATAAGCCAACCTGGTTAAAGCTAAAAAGTGAATTACAGCCAATTCTTGAAATAGAGTACAGAGTAGGCGGGCTTGCCCCCGATAGCCAAGAGCCAATGCCTTTAGCCATGCGCGATATGCTAAAAGGTACATGGGAGAAAATTAACGCGATGCTAGGCACGCGCTTTAACTACGACTTTTGGCAGCAATGTGAGCCAAGGCGCTCAACATACCCTGCTTGTAGGGCTGCGCTTATTGCAAGAGCACATAACAAAGAGCCGCAAATGATAGAGGCCATTCAGCATGCTTATTATCTAAATGCACAAAATCCATCGGATGAAACCACGCTTATTGCTCTGGCAGACACTATAGGCCTTGATAAACAAAAGTTTACAGATGATCTCACGTCTCAGTCGTTAAATAATCAGTTAACCGACGAGCTTGCCTTTACGCGTAGCTTGCCTATTCGTGGTTTTCCATCTTTGGTGTTAATAACCAACGATACAGCCATCCCTATTGAAATAAACTACACAGATCATCAGCAAACAATTAATAAAATTAAGTCTATATTAGGGCGTGTTGATCTTTGTTGAGTGAAATTTGTTCAATCTAGGGGCGATTAAATCGCGGCGCGAGGTTTGTAACCTAGTGGACTAAGTAAAAACCGAGCAAAGCTTCCGCGTCCTGCTCACGCCCCTTACCTACATCCATGTAGGCAACAAAGAGTTAATCGTTCCTAGAAAGAACCCAAAGGGCAGCGCATGTTTGGTATTTATGCTGCGTTATCGCCTATTCATGGGGAATAACCACACTACATAGGCTCCGCCTTGCCTAAAAACCAAACATGCTGCTGCAAAATCAATCACGAAAGGTCAACACGCCCTCGGCTAAATCTCATCCTATTTACGTCTATTTGTCTCTTTAATAGACGCTTTTGAATTAAAAATGCGCTTTAAGTCTTAAATGTTACAGGTGTAACAAAAGAGACTTTTTTGCGCAACATGCTTGTCATTATTCGCATATACAATTTCGCTCATTGAAAATCTTTAGTCTTTAAATTGTTTGCATTGAACAATTAAAGCTAAAAAACAAACTAGCAAATCCGCTAATTAACGAGTAAAGGTGTATGCGATGAAAGGCGTTAAACCATTGATCTTAGCTGGTATTGTGGCTGCAAGTGCTGCTGTACACGCAAACGATTTAGATAAGGTTATCGATAAAAGCAGCGAAATAAATAAGTCAGCTGCGCAATCACAAATAAAAATAGACAAGATTGCTGATTCAATGCAAGGACGTCTTCAACAGTTTAAAACGCTTAACAAAGAAATTGATGGTTTAGCGGTTTATAACGCACAATTAACTAAACAGTTAAACAACCAAATTGAAGAAATGGAATCACTTAATCTTTCAATGGATCAGGTGTCTATTATCGAGCGTCAAATAACACCATTAATGCTACGTATGATTGAAGGCCTTGAGCAATTTGTACAACTAGATATCCCATTTTTGCAAGAAGAACGTACTAAGCGTATTGCCTCTTTAAACGCCATGATGGACCGTGCAGATATTAACTCAAGCGAAAAATTTCGCCGTGTATTAGAAGCTTACCAAGTTGAGGTTGATTATGGACGTACTATTGAAGCCTATACCTCTTTATTAGATGTAAATGGTATAGAACGCGAAGTAGATTTTTTACGCATTGGCCGTTTAGAGCTTATTTATGTAACGCGTGATGGCAAACAGGCTGGCAGCTGGGATAACGAAACGAAATCGTTTGTTGAATTACCTGATTCTACAATAAGCCAAATCAATAAAGGTTTACGCATTGCGCGTAAGCAACTTGCCCCAGATATGTTAACTCTGCCAGTACACGCAGCAGAATAAGAGGTTAAAAATGAAACTGTTTACTCAAATGACAAAAGTAGCCCTTTTTGCTGCAAGCCTTAGCTTTGTAGGGACTAGTGTAGCGGCAGAGCCTATGGACTTAGACTCACTTTTAAAAACCCTTGAAGAGGGTAAGTCTGCACAAAGCGTACAAAACAAACAACGTGAACAAGAGTTTGCAGCTCGTCAAAACGAGCAAGTACAAATGCTTAAAAACACACAAGCAAAGCGTAATCAAATGCTTGTTGAGTCTGAACGTTTAGAAACTCAGTTTGAAGAAAACGAAATTAAGCTTGCTAACTTAACCGATACATTGTCTAAACGTATGGGATCACTTAAAGAGCTATTTGGTGTACTACAACAAGTAGCAGGGGATTCAAGCAATAAGTTTGCAACCTCTGTGGTATCAGCCGAGATTGCTGGACGTAGTACATTTATGGATGAGCTGGCTCAAAAAATGGGTTCTACCTCAAAGCTTGCCTCTATCGAAGATATTGAAAAAGTGTGGTTTGAACTACAACGTGAAATGACTGAGCAAGGTAAAGTAAGCCGCTTTAATACCGACGTAATTGTACAAGGTGGTGAAAAAGCACAGCAAGAAGTGGTACGTGTAGGTGCATTTAACTTAATTTCTAACGGTAAATACCTAGAATTTAACCCAGTAACAAATACGCTAAGCGAGCTAAATCGTCAGCCGGTAGCACGTTTTACTGCAACAGCAGATGAGTTACAAAACACTAAAAACGGTGTAGTGCAGTTTGCACTTGACCCAACGGGTGGCTCAATTTTAGGTTTATTAGTGCAAGCGCCAGATACGCAAGAGCGTGTACACCAAGGTGGTACAGTTGGTTACGTTATTTTAGGTGTAGGTGTTATTGCTTTGCTTATCTCATTTGAACGCTTTTTCTCGTTAATGGTTATGGGTGGAAAAATCCGTCGCCAACTTAAAGATGATGTAGCACGCGATGACAACCCACTAGGCCGCGTTATGAAAGTAAAAGATCAGTTCCCTGATGTTGCCCACGACACGCTAGAGCTTAAATTAAGCGAAGCTATTTTACGTGAAATGCCAAAAGTAACGCGTAATTTAACGCTTATTAAAATCATCTCGGTGGTGGCACCGCTACTAGGTTTACTAGGTACAGTGACCGGTATGATCAACACCTTCCAAGCTATCACGTTGTTTGGTACAGGTGACCCTAAACTAATGGCTGGTGGTATTTCACAAGCATTGGTAACAACGGTACTTGGCTTAGTTGTGGCTATTCCTACGGTATTTTTATACACCCTACTTAATACACGCGCTAAAAATATATTGCTTACTATTCAGGAGCAAAGCGCAGGTATTATCGCACAGCGAAGCGAGAAGGGAGCATAAACCATGGTGCTATTGATTGACTCAATCAATGCTATCCGTGATTTTCTCGACACTGGTGGCCAAGTTCTCTTGGTCATCGGGGTGTTAATCTTCGCGATGTGGTTATTGATACTCGAGCGATTTATTTATTTTTTCAAAGGTTTTCGTAGTTACAAACAAAACGTAAAAGCGCAGTGGAAAAACCGTGCAGAGCGTAATAGCTGGAATGCAGAGCAAATACGCCAGGCGATGATATCCCGTGCGGGTATGCGCTTAAACACAAACCTTGCGTTAATTAACGTAATGGTAGCGCTTTGTCCGCTCCTTGGTCTATTAGGCACAGTAACCGGAATGATTGAAGTGTTTGATGTTATGGCAATTACAGGTACGGGTAGTGCGCGCTCAATGGCATCAGGTGTTTCTAAGGCAACTATTCCTACTATGGCAGGCATGGTTGGCGCACTTTCGGGTGTATTTGCCTCTACGTTTTTACAACGCAGAGCTAAGCGCGAAGTTGAACTACTTGAAGACAACATGGTTTTAGACCACTAAATAAATATAGATAAGCGGCTCACTTTAACGCCGCTTATCCTAGGAGAATAAAAATGAGAGCCCCGTTAGGAAACCTATTACAAGAAGACGAAGCAGAAGAAATTAATATGACCCCAATGTTAGACGTTGTATTTATTATGCTTATTTTCTTTATCGTTACTGCATCATTTGTAAAAGAAGCTGGTATTGATGTAAACCGACCAGAAGCAGCCACAGCGGTTAAAAAAGAGCGTGCAAATATCTTAGTTGCGATTTCAGACAAAGGTGAAATTTGGATTAATAAACGCCAAATTGATGTTCGCGCTGTGCAAGCGAATATTGAGCGCTTAAAAGCTGAAAACCCACAAGGGAGCGTGGTTATTCAAGCCGACAAAAAAGCCACCACTGATATGTTAATTAAGGTAATGGATGCGTCGCGCGCTGCAGGTGCGTTTGATGTATCTATTGCTGCTCAAGATGCGTCGTAAGGGTTAGTTATGTTGCGATATTTAGTTGCATTAGTTGTAGCCGGTGTAGTGACCTTTATGCTGTTTTTAGGCATGCAGGCACTTATCACCGGTGGTGAAGGTGCTATGTCGGAGCCAGTAAAAGGTAACGTTTTAGATTTTGTACGTTTGAAAAAAGAAGAAACAGTACAAAAAAAAGAACGTAAACCGCAAAAGCCACCCACACCAAAAGAGCCACCGCCGCCAATGGAATCACCACAAATGCAAAGTAGTGATACAGCGGCAAACGCAAATAATTTCGACTTTGGCGCCAATGTAGATGCCGATGTGAACTTATCAGGCGGCTTAGCGCTTGAAACAAGCGACGGCGAATACCTACCCATTGTTAAAGTAGCGCCTGTATATCCGCGTCGTGCGTTATCTCGCGGTATTGAAGGCTATGTGATTGTTGAATTTACAGTGACTAAGCAAGGCACAGTGCGCGACCCTCAGGTTGTAAAAGCAGTTCCCGAGTCACTATTTGATAGAGCAGCGATGGATGCAGCCCTTAAATTTAAATATAAACCGCGCGTAGTAAATGGTGAAGCCGTTGAAGTGGCGGGTGTTCAAAACAAAATATCTTTCCAAATTAATGGTTAACTTATCTTAATTGGATTAAATAGCGAGGCGATTATGAAATTACTACCTACAGCTAAATTTTTAAACATAACGTTATTTTGCACTGCCGCATTGAGTGCAAGTGTTGTTGTGCCAAGTACATTAAGCCTAGTGCCAGGGCTAAACGTAGCCACTGCACATGCAGAGCAAAAAACAAAGCGTGTACCCGCACTGCGTGAAAAGGTTTATAGCCAGCTTGCTCGAGCGCAAAAACTCGCTGACGATGGCGATGTTAAAGCAGGCCTTGAAGCGCTTAATAGCATTGAAGAGCGAGCTTCAAGCATGAACTCGTACGAAATTGCAATGATGCATAATTTTTACGGCTTTATTTATTACAACGAAAACGACCTACCTAAAGCCATTGCCTCGTTTGAAAAAGTAGTTGCAGAGGAAGTCATTCCTGAGTCACTTCGTTTAAGCACTACATTTAGCTTAGCGCAATTGGCAATGGCCAATAGTGACTATAAAAAGGTAATTGCGTTTTTAGATAAATGGGATTCAATAAATACTAAACCTAAAACAGAAGGTTACTATTTATTAAGAGCACAAACGTATTATCAGCTAAAAGATTACCAAAAAGGGCTGGAGTATATTACTCAAGTTATTTCACTAAGTGACAGCGAAGGTAAAACCCCTAAAGAAAACTGGCTAGTATTACAACGTGCTATGTACTACTCACTTAATCAAACTGACAAAGTAGTCGCTGTACTTGAACGTATGGTAAAGCTATATAATAAGCCTGAGTATTGGGTTCAGCTAGCTGGAATGTATGGCGAAACGGGCAAAGAAAAACAACAATTAGCAGTGATTGAATCAGCTTATCAACAAGGTTTTGTAACTTCTAAGTCTGATTTACGCCAGCTTGCTCAAGTTTATTTATACAATGGCTTAGCGTTTAAAGCTGCAGTTGTTATGAGCGAAGCTATTGATAAAGGTATTGCTGACAAAACAGCAAAAAACTACGCGTTTGTAGCCGAGGCAATGATTCAAGCGAAAGAAGATGAAAAATCTATTACCTACTTTGCAAAAGCGGCTGATTTATCAGAGCACGGTAAATACGAACAACGCCTAGCAGAAGTGTTTGTTAACACAGAGCAATATGAAGAAGCCGCCGATGCTGCACGTAAAGCACTAGATAAAGGCGGTCTTGATTTTGAATCAAATGCATTTGTTGCCTTAGGTATGGCTCAGTACAACATGCAAAATTTTGATGCGTCAATTTTAGCGTTTGAGCAGGCAGAAAAACATAAAAAATCTCAGCGTTTAGCACAGCAGTGGATCAAATATGTAAAGCGTGAAAAAGTGCATGCAGAAACTCTCAAAACAGCTTTATTTTAAATTTTAAAGCGCTTTACTCATTGAAAAGTAACGCGTGTAAAACCATTTCATAATCGCAACACCAAAACCGCCTCAGGGCGGTTTTTTTCGTCGTTAAAACTATTTAAGCCGTTGATTTTAAGTTGGTTACCATTGTCATCTTATGGTTATCAAACTGTAACTACTTTGTCATAAGTCTCCCGTATTGTACTTCGTATTCGATAACTCAAGTGACCTTAATGCATGAGTATCGTGCCTTAAAGTGACTTAAGTTATTACTTAAAGCGCTAACACAATAATTAAATACTTTTACGGAGTGAACAATGAAATTATCTGGCTTATTCAAAATCAGCTTAGTGGCTACAGCAATAACATTGGCTGGTTGTGGCGGTGGTGATATTAACGTTACACCTACAACAGTTGATAACAGTGTAGACAATTCAGTGACTAACCCAGGTGGTGATAATGGTGGCGATACAATAAGTTGCGCCACATACACATTAGATGGGGCTACATTTACAGGTGAAGCAGAAGGCGTTAACTGTTTATACAGCCAAGCATTTGCAAGTAATGCAAAAGAAATTACTAGCTCTTTTGTTATCCCTGCGCTAGACGATGGCGGTGCTCATGTATTTGAAGGTGCTTTATTTATAGGTGACGATGTAGACACATCTACTGGTGCTACTATTGATGTTAATGGCCCAACATTATCTATTGAAGCAGGCGCTACCATTGCGTTTACCAAGCCAGAGAGTTTTATTCGTATTGCACGCGGAGCAAATATTGAAGCAATTGGTGAAGTAGATAAGCCAATTATTTTCACAAGTATCAAAGAAGTTGATGGTGATGATTCAACAACCGCTCAAATTGGGGATTGGGGTGGTGTTCAGGTAAATGGACGTGGCCATTCTATTCGTTGTACAGCGACAGCAGCGGCACAAGATATGTGTAACCACTCAGCTGAAGGTATTGTATCTTATTACGGTGGTAATGACCCGCAAGATAGTAGCGGTATTCTTAAGCATATTGTTATTAAGTATGCAGGATTTGGTGTTGAAGGTGATGAGCTAAATGGTTTAACACTAAATGCTGTTGGCTCAGGCACAATAATTGATTATGTGCATGTACATAATGGTTTTGATGATGGGATAGAGCTTTTTGGTGGAAGCGTTAACCTTAAACACATTGTTGTTACTGATACAGGCGATGATGGTATTGACTGGGATGAGGGTTGGAAAGGCTATGGACAGTACATTCTTGTCCGTTCAAATGAATATGGAAATCATGGTTTTGAAACAGATGGCGCAAAAGTTGATCCATTATCTGCAGACGCACAAGATTTAGTAACGACTGTTTCTAACCCAACTATTGCTAATGCAACCGTTGTTACTACTGGTGACCAAGGTGCTGAAGGGCGTCGTACTGGTGCCGGTATGGAAATGAAAGAATGGGGTAAAGCGCAATTAGCTAACATGTTGTTTGTAAACTCATCATCTGTAGATGGTGCTGGCTGTTTTGATTTATATAATGAAAAAGATAAATCAGGAGATGCTGGTGTGCATGCCAATGCAAACAACGGTGATATCGCATTTATGAGTTCAATATTTGCGTGTGGTAAGAATTTTGAAAACGCAAATACTCCTTTAACTGGTGCGTTAGCAAGCTTTGATATCAATACCTGGTTTACTGGTGGCGAAAATAACCAACTGATTGGTTTTGTTGATTTTGCAAATGTGCTTGGTGCTGATGGTGTTTCAACTGCAGCAACTATTACAGATTCACAAGGTGCTGCGGTAGCTACAACAGCGAAAGACATGAGTGAAGTTGACACTTTCTTTACTAACGCAGGCTACATTGGTGCACTTAAAGAAGGTGAATCAAGTGAATGGGCTGATTTTGTAGCTGCATCTTTACAACGCGCTAGTAATTAATCTAGACCGGCTCTAATTATAAGGCGCTATGGCGCCTTTTTTAAGGGAATTTTAGGTTTAGAGGATATAAATATGAAACATCAAAAGCAGTTTAAAACTAATCTAATAACGTTATCTCTGCTCTCCCTTTTTTCTTCATTTAATTCTTTCGCTGAACAGGCACAAGAAATAATCAATGAAGAAGCGATAGAAGAAGTTGTTGCAACAGGTACACGCCTTAAAGGCAGTGCTAGTGCCGTAATTGATGAACGTAAAAACCAGGCATTTGTTGCTGATATAATGGGTTCAGAGCAAATATCTAGAACAGGTGATAGCGATGCCGCTTCTGCACTTCGCCGTGTTACAGGCTTATCGTTAGTTAACGATAAGTTTATTTATGTACGCGGTTTAGGTGAGCGTTACTCAAGCGTGCGTTTAAATGGCGCGGTTGTTCCAAGCCCAGATCTGACTCGAAATGTAATTCCACTTGATATTTTCCCATCAAGTATTATTGAATCTTTAGCTGTTCAAAAAGCCTATTCGCCTAATATGCCTGCGGCTTTTGGTGGTGGTGACGTTAATATCAGAACTAAAAGCATTCCAAGTGATACTTTATTTAAAATTGAGATTGGTGCTAGCTATAAAGATACAAACGATGAAGGCTACACATACAATGGTGGCAGTGACGACTGGTTAGGTAAAGATGATGGTACACGCGCATTACCAGGAGCCGTTAAAACGGCGCTCAATACCTATATCAATGGCTTGTCTGATATCTCATACAGAAATATAAGAGATGTCGAGTCAAGACGTCAGGGGGCTGATATTGGTCAAGCAGCTGCAATAGACTTAAATAAAAGTTTATCAAAAGCACTACCAAGAGATTTTGGTTTAGAAAAAGAAAGCTTAAACCCTGATGCAGGCATTAAAGCTGTTTATGGCGACCGATTTGATAACTTATTTGGCCTAGACGGATCTTTTGGTTTTTTAGCATCAGTTGCTTATGAAAATGAATGGTCTAATGCAGAGAAGTTTAGCGCAGTACTTTCATCTGTTGACGCATCTGAATCTGAATGTTCAAAAGATGACTTTACTTGTTACTCTGCTACAGAGAAAGAAGTATCAACCAAGCATAATATAAAATTAAATAGCTCTCTAAATTTAGGTTATAAAATTGGTGGCCATGATTTAACAGCTACCTATATGATGCTACGAGATACTGAAGATGAAGCTTCTGTTGCGCTTTACCAAGAGCCTTCAAAGTCATTAAGCATTGATGCTGGGCAATTACAGCGAAGCCACTTAACCTCTTTTGAAGAACGGGAACTTGAAATACTTCAACTTCGTGGAATGCATAATTTAGAGTGGAGTTTTCTTGAAGGTGTTGGTGTAGATTGGCAGTACACTGATTCAACAGCGACGACGAGTATACCTGGCGAGCTTGAAGTAACGGTGCGTGATGAGTACGCCGATGGCGAATATCAACGTACTTTTTATAATGGTAGCTTAGGTGGCAACCCTTATTTGTATCGATTTGTTGAGCTAGAAGACGATGTAGAAAACTGGGGCGTTAATATTAACAAAGTTTTTTACTTTGATAACGCCGAAGTTGAAATTGCGGGTGGCGGCTATTTTGTTGAAAAAACGCGTGATTATCGCACAGACTTTTTTAACTATCGTTTTAGCCAAACACAGTCTTTAGATTTAGCACAAAGTGAAGAAGAAGCGCTGTCAATTGGTAGTTTCTTTGCAAATGATGCTGTGATCGATTCAACGGATGTAGAGTTATTGTTTCAAGAACCTACAGCCGATGATTACTTAGCAGCGCAAATGATTGATGCTTATTACGGCTCTTTTGATATCACTTTTGCTCAAGATTGGCGTTTAAGTGGTGGTGTGCGTTACGAGGACTTCCGCCAAGTTGCTCTCGCTTTTTCTCGCTCAGCATTCGATCCTGCTTTATTGGCCGATAAATTAAGTGCAGATGCGATAAAACAAGCAAGTGTGATGGAAGATGAGTATTTTACTTCATTATCCATGACATATAGTCAGCAGTCGTACCAGGTTCGTTTTGGTTATGGCAGCACGGTTGTTCGTCCTGACTTGCGTGAGCTAAGCCCTGTTCAATTCCAAGATCCGTTGACCGGTTATCGAACGCTTGGTAATCCATTCTTAGAATCTAGTTACCTAGATAACTTTGATGCACGTATCGAATTTTATATGGACAATGGTGATAACTACTCAGTTGGCGCATTCTATAAAGATATAGATAACCCAATCGAAGCATTATTAACCGAAAGTGACGGCCGTTTTACGCTGCAGTTTGACAATGCAGATACAGCCTATGTTTACGGTATAGAAGCTGAATGGTTAACTGAGTTGCATAGTGATTTATTAGGAGGTGCTTTTTTTACTTCTGGTAATTTAACGTTTAGTGATTCAGAAGTTGAAATTGCACAAGAGCAGCGCGCCGACCTTACTAATCTAAAGCGACGTATGACTGGCCACTCAAAGTATGTTGCCAACTTACAATTGAATTACGATTCGCATGATGGCATGCACCAAGCTTCAGTTATTTATAACGTATTTGGTGACCGTATTTTAGCTGCGGGTGTTAACAACTTTGATGACGCTTACGAACAACCTTTAAACTCGTTAGACATGGTTTATAGTTACTACCCAACGTTCAATACTACATTAACACTTAAAGTGAAAAATATGTTGGGACAAAACTTTGAAGTAGAACAAAATGATGTGTTAATTCGTTCTCAAGAAACGCCTAGAGAGCTGAGTTTAAGCTTTAGTTATGAGTTTTAAACCCCTCGAACGACTAAAATAAGCCGTTTCAACCTAGCCCTGCCATATGCAGGGCTTTTTACTACCTCAGTTTTAAACGCAGTTGTAGTTTAATATTGGTTATATAAATGGCGTTTTTATATCTCTTTTAACTTAAACATCATTTACTTCATACACATACTCTCTCTAAATCATTTAACTTTAATAACTCTTTAACAAATGACACATAATTTCTGTTTATATTTAACAGACTGTAATTAAGTTTTATAATTTTATTTTAAAAGGAATAATATCCATGAATTTAATAAGAAAGGTTATTAGCTCAGTTGTTATAGTTGGTTCTTTTGGTTTTGCGAATGATGCGCTAGCTGCAAGATCATGTTCTGTTATTGTTGATGATATCCAGCTAAATCATTCTCAGGTAATTGTGAAAACAACTAATAGTATTACTCACATGGCTAATGACAAGTTAACTTTAGCTTACCAAGACACTCAATTTGGCCAGATCTTAGAAAAGCTTGCTGAAGCAAAAAGTTTAGAAACGCCTGTAAAAATTTATATACTTGAGGAGTTTAATGGTGATGATGCGCGCAGTTGTAGTGATAGCATTACTGACTATATAGGATCAGTTCATCGCATCTAATGTACTAAATTGTTTGTAGCCCTATAATTAGTATAGGGCTACAATTTTATATCCTACTGACACTTTATAGTTGCATAAAGTTGATAGCATTGGTTTTTACTACCAGTGCTTTTCATTGTCCATAATTGGTTATACCAATCAAAGTTACCATAAGCGCTTTCATCTTCCCCACAAGTAATTGTACTTCCAGAAATTTCTTGGTTATGACCGCGTTCTTCACAAAATTGATTTCCATTTGTAGATCCTACGAAAAATGGCTTTAAGTTACCATTTATCCACACTTTTGGGCTGTAATAGGTTGTGGCAGTATTAACTAAGACGCCTTGTCGTTCTTCTATACCAACTTCAGCACGTGTAAAGGTTACTTGTCCATCTTTATTTAGCGTCATTTCGTTTGCTGAAATCGTTGAGTTTGCAAATACATTAATCGATGTTGAACTTAAAGCAAGTAGAGCGAAAGTGAGTGTTTTCATCATTTTTCCTTTGGTTAATATAAAATTTAATAAATGTCTGTATTTAATGTTCCTACTAAGCTTGGTCGGTTTAGGTTTCAACAGGGTGACGCTTTTATTAATGTTTAATTTATCTACTTTTTGTCATATGCCCTTACAGTATGAAAAATATTTAAGTTTCGATTTATTCACTAGTTTTAGGGCGCTTTGGGTGTTATTTTGGCGTTAATAAAAATTAATTCTCACGCAATGAATTTTAATTTTTAATGTATTAAGGCATCTTTTATGAACCAAACAGTGGAACAAACAATGAAAAAAGTAGGATTAGTCGGTTGGCGTGGCATGGTAGGCTCTGTGTTATTAGAACGTATGCAGCAGCAAAGTGATTTTGCAAACATCGACACCACCTTTTTCACCACCTCACAAGCTGGGCAACTCGGCCCTGATATTGCGGGCGACGCAAAACCGTTACTAGATGCAAGTGATGTAAATGAACTTGCTAAAATGGATATTATTGTTACCTGTCAAGGTGGCGACTACACCAAAGCGGTTTACCCAAAATTACGTGAGTCAGGTTGGGATGGTTATTGGATTGATGCGGCATCTGCACTGCGTATGGTTGATGACAGCATTATTGTTCTTGACCCTGTAAACAAAGATGTCATTGAGCAAGGTTTAGCGCAAGGCGTTAAAACATTTGTAGGCGGTAACTGTACCGTATCGTTAATGTTACTTGCTTTAGGGGGGTTGTTTGAGCAAGACCTAATTGAATGGGTAAGCCCAATGACTTACCAAGCGGCTTCGGGTGCGGGTGCACGTAATATGAAAGAGCTTATTGCACAAATGGGCGCTATTCATTCAAGTGTTGCCGAGCAACTAGATAACCCAAGTTCAGCTATTTTAGAAATTGATAAAATAGTGAGCGAAAAAATGGCTTCTAGCGATTTACCACAAGACCAATTTGGCGTGCCGCTTGCGGGTAGCTTAATTCCGTGGATTGACGTGCCTATGCCAAGTGGCCAGTCTAAAGAAGAGTGGAAAGCACAGGTTGAAGCGAACAAAATTTTAGGCTCTTCTAAGCAGCCGGTACCTATTGATGGTTTATGTGTACGCATTGGTGCTATGCGTTGTCATAGCCAAGCGATGACCATTAAATTACGTGAAGATATTAGCGTAGAAAAAATTGAAGAAATTTTAGCCTCACATAACGAGTGGGTTAAAGTTATTCCAAATGAGCGCGATATCAGTACTACTGACTTATCCCCAGTTAAAGTAACAGGTACGCTCAGTATTCCTGTTGGCCGAATTCGTAAACTAGCGATGGGTCCTAAATACATTAGTGCATTTACTGTGGGCGATCAGTTGTTATGGGGCGCAGCAGAGCCTCTTCGTCGTATGCTTCGCATAATTGTAGACGGTGAATAATTCTTACATTTAAAAGTATGTATTTAAAAGGGGTTAGCGTATAGCTAGCCCCTTTTTTAATTAACGTTAATTAAGCGGCACTGCATACGCTACTTTATTTTTGCCTTCGTGTTTTGCTATGTACAACGCTTTGTCGGCCAAATCTATGGCTTTATCTATTTGTGTAGTGGCACATTTAATACTTATAACTCCAAAGCTTGCAGTAACATCTATACATTGCTGTTTGTATTCAATGGGCTTACTTGCAAGAGTAGCGCGCAGGGTATCGGCAAATTGCTTTGCTTTTAGTTCTGAATCTCTGGCTATGAGTATTACAAATTCTTCTCCGCCTATTCTGGCAAATATATCGTCTTTATTTAAACATGCCCTTACACGTTTAGTTGCTTGAATAAGGACTTCGTCTCCACCAGCATGGCCGTATTCATCATTTATGTTTTTAAATGAGTCTATATCCCAATATATAAGCGATACATGTTGTTCGCAGCTTAATTGAGTTTCAAGTTTTTGTTGGCCTATTTCGTAAAAGCCGCGCCTGTTTACGCATTTTGTAAGTACATCGGTCATGGCTAGTTTTTGCATTTCTTGGGCTAAATCTGAAGCCATTATAAAAATAATAAATACCGCCATGCCTACATGAGCAGTAGGGACTGTAATAAAGTTAATGAGTATGTATAAATCTAAATAGGCTTGTTTAACTTGAGCGCCTTGCATGAGTGCGATTGTCGCTGCAATAAATAAAAATAATCCGCATACGGTATATGTTACAGCTGCACCAATTTCAGCAGGAAGCGATTTTTGTTTATGCTTTAGTATAATAACGGCATTTATAAGAAGCAGGATTATGTCGTAGTAAATGTATAACGACATATTCAAACCTACATGCGCATTTACTGCTTTAAAGTAGTACACAGCAGCAAATGTAATAACAGCAATTGCTAACAAATAGTGCATATTAATAGGGCACCGTGTGCGTATGCAGTGCCCCCAGGTTCCTAGTAAAACCGATGCCATCGAAAAACTTACCGCAAGCATCCAATATGTAACACCAGATTCAAAGTAGGGTTGCAATAAAATTGTGCCCCATTGGCAGGCAGAGCATATAAATGCACTTGCCCAAAATAACGCATATAACTTTTTACCTAAGGTATACCACGCCATTAAAAATATAACAGACCAAACAATACTGGTAAGTAAAAGAGTAATTAAAATAAAAAAGATTGGGCTCATAGAGGTATGTTCTTGTGTGAGTTACTTTTTACTGTAGTTGAGGTTGCTTAGTAATTCGAGCAAAGTGCTGTTATTAAAACGCGCTATTTGTAAAAATTTATGTATTACTTGAGCGTACCCAATATGTATACATTGCGTTTTCTGGTATAGCTCTTGCTCCTGTTATTGTATTACACCGTTTTTTACTCGGTTTTAGCTATTTTGTGCGTATTTAGTTCACTTACGCGCGTAACATTTACTTAATTCCGCGTAATTAAGCCCTACAACAAGGATATAAAATGGCTTTTACTTTTAAACATGTCCGAAATAAATGGTTCTCTGTTTTAGTTGCTACTGTTTTATTTTTAATTCTACTAAGAGCGGCAGCGCCTTATGCTGTGCAATATTATGTAAACCAGCAGCTTGAACAAACACAAGGAATAACAGGGCATGTTGGCGATGTAGATTTATATTTATACCGCGGTGCTTACGCCATTGACGATGTTGAAATTTACGCTGTAGATGCAACATCAGCCCCTAAACCGTTATTGGCGGTACAAACTCTTGATTTTTCTCTTGCTTGGTCTGCGCTTTTAAAGGGCAATCTAGTCACTAATATGGCCTTTTCTCGCCCTGAAATTGTTATATACGATAAAGACCCATCAACCGCTGAGCAAAACCAACAAGTTAAAGACGAAACAACATGGGTTGGGCTTGCTAACGATTTAGTGCTTTTTTCAATTGATACCTTGCGTATTAATAACGGTAAAGTCTCGTTAGTTAATGCGACAAACGACGGCGAAAAACCCACGTATATTTCAAATATTAATGCTGAGATTAAAAATATAACCAATGCCCAAAACCTTTCTAAAACGTTAGTCACCAGTTTAAATGTAGAAGGCGCTTTAATGGGAGAGGCTGCACTTTCATTAAACGGGAAGTTAGACCCTTTTAGTGAACAGGCTAATTTTGATTTTAATGTTGAGGTGCAACGCTTTTCGGTTAAAAATCTCGAAACTGTTTTTAAAGTGTATACCCCATTTGATATAGAAGCCGGTGGTATTGATGGTGCAATGGAGCTTGCAGCTAATAACAATAACTTAAATGGTTATGTAAAAGCCGGTGTGCACAATTTAAGTGTTTTTTCGTGGCGCGAAGATATTGAAAAAGATGACGACGGCCTATTTACCGCTATTTTTGAAGGCAGTATAGATTTACTTAGCTCGCTATTAGAAAACGATGATTCTAAGCTGGTGGCTGCACGTATTCCTATTGAAGGGCAGTTAGATAATGCCGATGTTTCTACTTTTCAGGCGGTGGTATCGGTTTTAAAAAATGCGTTTTTTGATGCGTTTAAAATGAAGGTCGATAACGTAATTTCGTTTGAAGACACGCAAGACGAAGATGAATAACTAAAAGCCCTTTGTATTTACTTAATACAAAGGGCTTTTTAAGTTTTAGCTAGGTGTATTTTCTTATACCAACTCCATTAAGTATGTGTTCTAAATTTTACGCCGAAAAAACAATTCAGTTCTAGGCGTAAATTGATGTAAATGGTTGTTCCCTTTGTGAAATTTACAACAAAGAAATGAGTTGTTTTAGCAAGTAAAATAGATCAGCTATTTATTGGAGTTGGTATTATCCGAGGTTTTACTTAATAACGTTTTTAGCTCTGCAATTTGGGCTTGTAGTTCGTTTACTTGCCCTTGCGTTGCGGGTAGCGAGTTACTATCTGCAAGTTCTTCACGGGCATTGCGATGCTCCTCCCCCATTACTTCTAAAATAGCGCCTACCATCATATTTAAAAATACAAACGCAGTTAAAAATATAAAGGTGAGATAAAAAATCCAGCTTAGCTCGTAAACTGCCATGGTCTCGTACATTATGTCGGTCCAATCTTCAAAGGTCGCTATTCTAAATAACGTAAGCATTGAAATTGAAACGTCTTGCCAAAGCACGGGGTTAATGTCAGCAAACATCATACTGCCCATGGCCGCGTAAATATAAAAAATAACAAACATTAGCAGCGCTATATAGCCCATTTGCGGAATAGCTTTTAGCAATGAATTAACTAATAAACGCAGTTCAGGGATCATAGATACTAAACGCAGTACCCTAAATATACGCAACAACCTTGCAAGTAACATTGCAGAGCCTGCGGCAGGGTATAAACTACCCAGTACAATAATGGTGTCGAATATATTCCAACCCTTTGAAAAAAAGTCTTTTATTCCTTTACTTGCAATAAAGCGAATAACTAACTCAATTAAAAAGAAGGCGGTGATCCCTACATCCATCCAATTAAGGGCAAATTCTACAGTAGGGTGAAGTGAGTAAGTGTGAGCACCTACAGTAAGAGCAGAAACAACAATAACAGCAATAACAAATGATTGAAATATCTTGCTTTTGTCTATACGCTGAAACAACTTTTGTAACTGCGACATCATAATTATGAATCCTATGCAAAGTAAGGTTTTATGGCGCTAATATACAATAATATTGTTGTGATTTAACGTATTTTTATTACTAAAAATGTAAGGAAATTTAATGCTAATCAGTCAAATAACTAAAAGTGCGTTGCTGCTTGTGGGATTATCGGTACTTGCAGGTTGTAGCTCTGATGCGCGCTTTCACGAAATTCAATCGGCACGCCTTGATGAATGTAATTACAAAGCCGATAAAGAGTATTACGAATGTCTTGAAAACCAAGATAAAAACTTTGAAGAATACAAAAAGCAGCAAAGCGAGCAAACTAAATAAACCATGACCAAAACACAAAAACTCCGCGATAAACAAATTAGACACGCGCTTACCACCGCATGCGAAAGCATAAAACACTCATACCCAGGTTTCGCTTACTTAACCCATACAATTGATTTTAAAAACGAAACAAAGTCATTAAAAGTGAAGTGTTATTTTGTAGATGACACGGCATACCACGAGAGCGAAACTCACCTAAATCAGATCATTGATATTATTACAGCAGAGCTTGGCAAAATAAACTTACCTATAGCGGCTAAGCAAATAGTGTTTTTAGTTGATTAACATTGGTTTGCCTTACTATGGGCGCTATAATTGCTAAAACTATTTTTAGGATGTAAACGATGGCTGTTCCTACGCGTTCGCAAATTACACCAGGCACAACAGTAAATATTGTATTAAAAGAAGATCAACGCAGTGGCACTTTAACTGAGGGGGTTGTTGAGCGGTTATTAACTAAATCATCTAATCACCCACATGGTATAAAGGTACGCCTAGAAGACGGTCAAGTTGGCCGAGTAAAAGAGATTTTATAATGGCAGCGTTAACAGAGCAGGCTTTTTGGGATTTAGTAACCGCACCCGACCTTGGGCTCGACCCAGAAAGTGTAAGCGAAAATTTAAAAGCTAAGCTAAGTGATTTAACTGACGAGCAGCTTATTGCCTTTGACAAATTTTTTGGTATTAACATGCGCAAATGTTTTACCTGGGATTTATTTGGCGCGGCATTTGTAATGGCGGGCTGTAACGACGAATACGGCTTTAGCGAGTTTAGATGCTGGCTTATTTCTCGCGGACAAACAGTATTTAACAATGCTTTAACTAATGCCGACTCATTAGCACAGTGTTCACCGGTATATTATTTAAACGAGCAACCTTACCCCTATATTGACGAGTACGATTTAATTGCGGGTTTACTCTATGAAGAGCGAAATGATGACGAGCTGCCGTTTGTTCCATCAGGTGAGCAACCAGCGGGTAAGCGCTTTAAAGACAAACCTAAATATTTAAAGCAAAGCTACCCACAGTTATTTCAAAAGTATTGGCAGTAAACCCCACATTACTATTTTACTAAAACCGGTTTATTTAGTGCTTAAATAAACCGATTTGTTTTATTTCTCGTAAAACATAAGCGTACTACTTTGCAATACTGTATAGCGCTACTTATCTTCTTTTAGATTAAATCTCTGTTATAGTTATAAAAGTTCTACACGCTATTCATTATTACGAGGATACGCCCACTCAATGAAAACCTTAATACTTGCTTTAGCCTCTATTACTTTTATTAGCGCCTCTGCTTTTGCTACGCCAAGTAATAAGAGCCGTTTTATTCCTTTATTAAAAACAATGCTAGGCTATTATAAGGTGGTTTCAGCAAACTCTTCGCTTTGTGTTGATAGTCAATTGAGTTTAATAAACCCAGTGTATCCCGATGCCGGTTTTAAATTAGGTTCGCAAATAGTATTTGAAAGCCTGCATAACGGCACACGTACAACTAAAAAACCTGACTTTTGCTTTGTAACCAGCTCGTTTAAGTACAAAAGTGATGGTGTAGATAACAGCCTAAGAATGAGTCGCTGCGTTGATCCCGTTAACGAAAAAACCATTAGGCAAAGTATAGAATTTGCAAGCCCTACCACCGTTAAATACACGCTTAACGATCCACAAGTACAATGCACCTTTGAAAAACAAGCCGATTAAACACAGTGTTAAATTTGCAAAGGCAATAGCGCTTATTCATAACAGTAAATTTTAGGTATATCGTGCCAGCGAGTTGTGTACTGGGGCGATAAATAATCACGGTTCATGTGCCAGTGGTTGTTTAATTTACTGCTAGCAAGGCTTAGCATGCCTTTTCCGTATCGGTTATTTATTGTATCTAGGCACTGCATTAATTTTGGGTTATCGGCACTTTGGTTAAATAAATCGCTTTGCTGATACTGCACCGAGGTTAGCTCTAAAGCGCCTACGCCACATTTATAAAACCGAACCCCTGGCTGATAAATATTATTAAACACCTCAGAGACTGCATTTGCCATTACGCAGGTATCGTTAGTGGGGGTTGCAAACTTATACATAAACGACTTTTTACAATAGCGGTCTTCGTGTTTACCGCTTGCGGCAAATATATAAAGTTGTTTTGTTAGTGAGCGCTGCGCCCGTAATTTACTGGCAACCGTAGTAACATGGTTCATAAGGGCGGTTTTTAATGCGCTAGGCTCGTATATTCGCTCGCCAAAACTACGGGTAGAATAAATTTCTCGTTTATCTTGGCGTACATCGTCCCAGGTTAAACACGCTACACCGTTAAGCTCACTTACTGTACGCTCTACAACCACACTAAACGCACGGCGCATTGTTTTAGGGCTTTGCTGTGCAAGTTCCCACGCTGTGTTTATATTCATTATTTTAAGTTTTTTAGCTAGGCGCTTGCCTATACCCCATACATCTTCGCAGCTCATTCTTTGTAAAATGGCTTGGCGGCTTTGCTCGTTATCTATAACGGCTACACCATCAAATCCGCTTAGCTTTTTAGCTGCGTGGTTAGCCGCTTTGGCAAGGGTAGGCGTTGGGCCAAACCCTACGCCTACGGGCAGTTTTGCTTCTCGCCATACGGTACGCCTTATTACATGGCCGTATTCGTGCCAGTTTTTAATCAGTGGCGTGTAGCCATTAAAGTGTAAAAACGACTCATCAATACTGTATATGTATTGTGTGTCGCAAAAGCGACCTATTATGTTCATCATTTTAGCGCTTAAATCGGCATACAGCTCGTAATTGCTTGAGCGTACAACTACGTTGTTTTGCTCAAGCAAATGCTTAACTTTAAAGTAAGGGCCAAATTTAGGAATGTTTAACTGCCTCGCAATAGGGCACACAGCACATACGCAGCCGTCGTTATTAGTAAGTACAACAACAGGCTTGGAGCGAATGGAAGGGTCGAATACTTTTTCGGCGCTTGCATAAAATGAAACAGCATCCACTAAGGCGTACATTTTAAAAGCTCTGGAGTTTGCCTGTGCATGCGTACAGAAAGCGTTACTACACCCTCTAACTGAAACTCATCTGCTGGGGTGAGTTGTACAGGCTTATGTAAGGGCGATGCCGACAGCAGCCTTGCATTGGTTTTATCAAGTAACTTACAAACAAACAGGCCATTTAAATTGGCAACAATAACATCGCCATTATCGGCTTGCTCTGCACGGTCTACTACAAGTAGGTCGCCTTCAAAAATACCGACCTCTTGCATAGAGTTACCCGATGCAATGCCAATAAATGTGGCATCTGGGTGCTTTATTAATAACTCATCAAGAGAAACACCTAGCTCGGTATATTGCGCCGCGGGCGATTCAAACCCACACACACCAGCTTCTATATAAACGGGAATAACAAACATAACTCAACCTAAAACGCATACACTGTATAAGTGTACAGTATATGCGTTTTGTATGAGTTATGCCAAGCAATGAAAGACGATCAATCCATGTTTTTGATCATTTGTTGTGCTGTATTTAAAAAGTCTTTGATTTGCTGAGGGTTTAAATTTTTGCACATTTGATCATTTATTTGCTGCTCAGACGCTAATAATTTATCAAACAATGTATTGCCTTGCTCAGTGAGCGACAAAATAAAACAGCGTTTGTCGTGCTCACTTGCTTGCTTATTAATAAGGTTTAACGCAATAAGATCTTTAACTAACCGTGCTATTTGTGCTTTATCGCGTTGTGTTTTAGTAACTATATCGTTAGCAGTGCAGTTACTTGTACCGGCAATTATATGTATACAGCGTACGTGCATAGCGTTAATACCCAGCTCTTTGGCATTAATGGCCTCACGAATTGTTACACGGTAATTTTGCATGAGTTCAAACAAGGTATTTGATAAAGGCGTGTTCATAGGGTTCTCAATATGGTTGACAATGTCAATTAATTTGCTATAGTTGATTTTATCAACCAATGGGGCGTTGTGCAATGCTTGCTGTAAAAAGCAGTTAACTATTTTGTAAACGAGGTGATTTTAAATGGGTAAACAAGTTCGCAAAGCTAAAGTATTAAGCACTGAGCAAATTACACCGCACTTACAGCGTATTGTTGTAGGCTCAGACGATTTTGCAGATATAACCTGTGCGCACATTGGTAATTATGTAAAAGTGCTTATTCCACAAAATGGCGTTGCCGATTTAAATTTAAAAACGGCATGCATGCGCTCATACACAATACAGCATGTAAATGAGCAAAGCGGCGCACTAACGCTCGATTTTGTAATTAATATGCACCAAGGCCCAGCAACCCATTGGGCTAAAATTGCACAAGTAGGGGATGAGCTAGGTATAGCAGGCCCAGGCCCTAAAAAGCTCGATAATTACAAGCATTCACATTATGTATTACTTGGCGATTTAACATCGGTAAATGCGATTAAAGGCTATGTACAAACGCTGCCTTTATTTTCAAAAATTGATGCATTTATACATGCCCCAACAGAGCAAGACATTATTGATTTAGACACCACACGCAACATTAATTGGATAATTACCAATAACGCCGATGAAGCAATGCTCAATGCAATTAAAACTATTGAGCTAACGGAGCAGCCACCTATTGTGTTTATGGCGCTAGAGGCCGGTTTAGTTCGTAAAGCTAAAGCCGTGTTTAGTGAGCACTTTAACATACCGCGCGGTAATATAGTGTCATCAGGTTATTGGAAAAAAGGCGTTGATTCTGAAGGTTATAAAAAGCAGCGCCAACAAAATGCTGAGCTTGCTTGAATACCTTAGAGCAAAATAACATATATCTATTTTGCTTTTATGCTTACTCTTAACTTGAATTGATTTAATAGCAGTCCCACTTAAGTGTTTTATGCTGATAATGCACCCATTATTAGTATGCATTTTTAGGAGCTGCTATTTTGTTATCTTCCATTCCTTTTTCGTTATTAGAGCTTGCCCCCATGATCAAAGGGGAAAGCGTTTCTCACACGCTCAATAAAACCACTAAATACGCTCAGCGCGCCGACCAATTAGGCTTTAATCGCTTTTGGCTGGCCGAGCACCACAATATGCCGGGTATAATTTGTGCTGCTACTTCAATATTAGTAGGGCATATTGCAGGTAAAACTCAGCGTATACGTGTTGGCTCTGGCGGAATAATGCTACCAAACCATTCACCATTAGTTGTGGCTGAGCAATTTGGTACGCTTGAAAGCTTATACCCCGGGCGAATAGATTTAGGCCTTGGCCGTGCACCCGGTAGTGACCCTGTTACCAGCCGTGCACTTAATAACGATATGAGCCGAGCTGAAAACTTCCCAGGTGAAGTAACAGAGCTACAAACATTATTAGGCCCATACAATGGTACTCACCCAATACGTGCTATCCCGGGGGAGGATACAAACGTACCACTTTGGCTATTAGGCTCAAGTTTATTTAGCGCTCAGTTGGCCGCGCAAAAAGGGCTGCCTTATGTATTTGCAGGGCACTTTGCGCCGCGTTTTGTACATGATGCAATAGCACTGTATAAACGTGAATTTAAAGCCTCAAACGTACTCGATAAACCCTATGTAATGCTTGCTCTACCGCTGGTGGCAGCAGAAACTGACGAAGAAGCGCAATACCTATCTACCACCTCAAAGCAACGGGTACTTGAACTAATACGTGGTAAAGAGCTGTGGTTAAAGCCACCGGTAGATACAATGGAGGGTTTATGGAGCGAACAAGAGCGCGCCCATGTAGAAAACTTTTTAAGCTTAAGCGTGGTAGGCGGGCACGTAAGTATAAAACACAAGCTAGAGATGATAGCCAAAGAGCTTGAAGTGGATGAGTTTATATTTACAAACGACGTATACGATAGTGAAAAACGCCACCGTGCACTAGAGATTTTAATGGAAATAAAACATTAATTGGTTATTTAGTTAAGCAAGCGTACACCCAAGGCTTGTTAATATACAGACATCATCAAAAGTTAGTTGTTTTATACCTATTTATTAACTTTTAGTGGTGTCTGTATTAAGTTGTTTTCGGTATTTAAATAGTTAGCGCAAAGTGTTATGCCAATTTTTAGCGGCAACTTTTGCATTTAATACCGTTCTGTTTTTTCAATTAAACTGATTTAAACAATCAATTTTAAGATATCACTTTAATTTTTTATAATGACCGTATAAACAAAAACATCATTAAATTAAAGGCAGGTACACCGTGAATTCTCTAAACACCCCATCAGCTAATTCAGTTACTAAACCAGCGCAGCCAAAAGTTGCTCTGATTGCTGAAGGTGGCGGACAACGAGGGATATTCACAGCCGGTGTACTTGACGCGTGGTTAGAACAAAACTACGACCCATTTGACTTATTTATTGGCACCTCTGCTGGTTCGCAAAATTTAACTAGCTACTTAGCTCGCCAAAAAGGTTACGCTAAGCGCTTAATTAGAGGGCTTTCGCGCAATAAACGTTTTTTTCAACTAGGTCGCGGCTTAATGGGTAAGCACATAGTAGATTTAGACTGGTACTTTGATAAAACCACTGAGGTAAACAGAGTACTCGACTTTAAAACAGCTAAAACCAGTTTAGGCGACCGTGAACTTTTAATAACCGCGACTAACGCACGCGACAGAAAAGCTTATTACTTATCACCTACCGGTGAAGGCAAGCAATGGCGCGATCTGTTAAAAGCATCAAGCGCATTACCGTTTTTATACAAACAAGGCGTTAAACTAACACCGTGGTTAGATACAAAAGCGGCAAACGAAGCGCACTTAGCAGCAGAGCAAAGCGAAGAAGACTTTTACCTTGATGGCGGTTTAGCTGCACCATTACCTGTACGCGAAGCATATAACCGTGGTGCACGTAAAATTGTGGTTATAAGAACGGTAGACGCACATTTTCAGGCGCAATCTGCATGGGTGCAAAAATTAAGAACATTTGCATGTGCATCAGGCTACTGCCCAAAAACACTCGACTACTTAATTCAGCATGAGCAAGCGTATTTAGATGAGCTTAACTTTATTGCTAACCCACCAAGTGATGTAGAGATTATACAAATTTTTGCAGACGAAAAGCTGCACAGTAAATTATTAGGCAGCTCAAACAACGATTTACGCTTTGATCATAAGCTAGGTGTAAAAGCGGGCAGAGAGTATTTAAAAAGCCAAAATGCACGCATTGTAGATTACGCACACAGCTACGCCATGTAGCTGTGTATTAATTAACGCTTAAACTTAAATTACCACTTAAGTTTAAGCGTGAGTAAAACACCTCAAAAAATTATAACTACGCTTTTTTTAAACTTATCGATGGCTTTTTATTGCTAATGGCTGCCCCTAATAAAATAAGCGCCAAAGCAATAAATAAAGACCAACTAAATCGAGCTTGCGAGGCGAGTATTAAAATAAAAGTAGAAAGTACCGGCGTTAAAAAACTTAACGAGGCAAGCACCGAACGGTTACCAAATTTTAAACCGTAATCCCATAAATAAAATGCACCGCCTACTGGGCCTAATCCTAATAAAATAGCGCCTAGCCATTGTGAAACAGATAAATTTATCACGGTTGTTTCAAAATAAAAATGTGCACAAAGGGCAAGCACGGCCACAATAAGCGAAAGCCAGCCTATGTCATCTATGTGGCTGTTAAATTGCGACATTAAATAAGAATAACTCGACCACAGCACTGCGCAGCATCCTGCAAAAAAATACCCTAAGTAATACTCACTATTTATTGATAAACCACTGCCATCGGTAATTAAACTAAGCGTGCCTAAAAATCCAAGTAAACCACCCAATATAGCTTTAAATTTACTCCCTGGTGTTGCAACAAACACACCTAATAATAATGGCCAAAGGTACACTATTAAGCTTACCTCTATTAAAGGGCCGTATTTTAAAGCCATAAAATAACAAAAATGAAAACCAAATAAGCCTGTAACACCTATTATAATTTGTTTTTTAGAAAGCTTTGGCGGCGTTAATAATGGCTGTTTTGTAGCTAAACGCTTAACTAATAAAATAATAAAAGAGATTGCAAAGCATATAAAAAGTAACTGAAAAGCAGGTAACGCTTTGGTTAAATTACCAAGTAATGCTAAAAGCCCCCACGAAAATATTGCTAAAAAACCTATGTTTGTTGCCATTAATTCCACTCCATAAATACTATTTAATGAGTGTATCAATATCAATTTTTAAAAATGTGCTAAAAGGACGGTGTTATTGTTTGCTCTGGCGCAATTTGACCTAAACGCTGCTTGAGATAAATTTATTATTTACTGTTTAGGTAATCTACATTACTGCTTTGAAAACGCCTTAGGTGGCTGTCCAAAATATAAATTAAACCGGCGGCTAAAAGCAGAGGCGTCGTTATAACCAATTCGCTCACCAACTAAAGCTATAGGCAAGTCTGAATGGGTTAAAAGGGCGCGAGCATGTTGCATTCGTAACATGGTTAAATATTGCAACGCACTCATAGTGGTATTTTTTTTAAACACAGCTTTAAACTGCGTTACGCTTAAACACGCTATGTTGGCTAATTCTTTTAACGTGTACGGGTAAGCTAAATTTTGCTTAACAGTGGTTATTACAGTATCTATTCGCTTATCAACATTGCTATGGTTTTCTTGCTCACAAAGTAATAAGTAAAATAAATCAAAGGTTGAATGAGTCAGTGTTTCATCACTTGCCAATAGCATTTGCTGCTCTATAAACTGTAAATAACTTAATAAGCGGTTATCTATTGAAATTTTAGGACAAAAAAGATTAATAAGGTTATCAGGGAGGCTATCTAAATCTGCAACAATAAAGCGGGCTGCTTCATCGGCCGTAAAAGCATGAACTACGTTTTGCTCTATCACTATGCAACTGCCGGTACTTACCGTTGTTTTAAACTCATTGTTTAATGTTATGTGTATTTCGCCATGTAGGGGTAAAACCAGTTGATGGTAATTATGCTGGTGGCGCTTTATATCTTGCGAATAATACCGAATTGAAAGCTTATTCATTACATACTCCATTACCAAATACATAAACAGCGCGTAGCCTTGAGTGCTTAACAAAAAACATGAGTTAAATTAAACCTAAGTAGATGAGAGTAAAATACTGGTTTCGCTATTTAAAATACCATCTATTTCGCGCACTTGCCTCAGTACACCATCAAAGTCACTTAAGTTTCCGGCTTGTATTTCTGCTACTAAATCCCAAGCGCCGTTGGTGGTATGTAACTTAGTAAGCTCGGGTATGCCGCGCATGGTTTTTATAACTTGCGAGGTCGATTTACCCACTACTTCTACCATCATAATAGCTCTTACGGCTTCGGTTTCTATGTGTTCGTGCACCCGTACAGTAAAACCTAATATAGCACCCGATGAAACTAATCGGTCTAAACGGTTTTGTACTGTACCGCGCGATACATTTAATACATCTGCCAATGCCGAAATAGAAGCACGGCCGTCTTTTCTTAATTCGGCTATTAACGCGTTATCTAATGAGTCGTAAATATAAGGGGTCATAAAACACCTTGGGATATGTGTTTATTACAAATTACTAAATTTGTACTTTGTTGCATAGCAAATTGCTAAAAAACACTATTATTTGTATAAAGTATTGGCATTTTAACTGACATCTGTAGTCGATAAACTTATTTCAATTAGTTCATATTGTTATTACAGAGGTAGTTATGAGTCACTTTATAGCACAGCCAAAACAAGGCGTTCCATTCGTAAGCGTACAAACAATGGCCAAGCTTATAAATAAAGTAGGAATAGAAAACGTTTTACTTAAACTTACGCAAAGGTTAAAACACGACTTTGCACGCTGGCACGAGTTTGATAAATCACCGCGCTATGCAGCGCATTCTCCTGATGGCGTAATAGAGCTTATGCCCGTAAGCGATGGCAACATGTTTAGCTGTAAATACGTAAACGGCCATCCAAAAAATACCTTCAAAGAGCTTCAAACGGTAGCGGCTTTTGGTATTTTGTCTGATGTTGATAGCGGCTATCCGGTGATGATCAGCGAAATGTGCCTATTAACAGCATTACGCACAGCAGCAACCTCGGCACTGGTTGCACAGTATTTAGCACCTAAAAACTCAACAACACTTACATTAATTGGTAATGGTGCTCAGTCTGAGTTTCAAGCGTTAGCTTTTAAAGCGGTATTAGGCATTACTCATATTCGTTTATACGATATTGACAAAAACGCGTCGCAAAAAGCGTTTAACAATTTAAGTAACTGTGGCCTAAACGTGACTATTTGTAATAGCGCAAAAGAAGCCGTACAAGGCGCACACATTATTACCACCTGCACAGCCGATAAAAAAAATGCCACTATTTTAACCAGCGATATGATCCCCGACGGTGTGCATTTAAATGCAATAGGTGGCGATTGTCCAGGAAAAACAGAGCTTGATTCAACATTATTAGAGCGCGCAAATGTGTTTGTAGAGTACGAACCGCAAACCAGAGTAGAGGGCGAAATACAACAAATGAGCGAAAGCTTTGTGGTTACAGAGTTTCATAAAGTAATTAATAAACAATCGCTTGGGCGTACAAGCCAAGATGAGCTAACCATATTTGATGGCGTAGGCTTTGCAAGCGAAGACTTTACTGCCCTTGTATTTATAAAAGACGAGTTAGTTGCATCAGGGGAATTTGAACTACTCGATTTAATTACACAACAAGCCGACCCACGTAATTTGTTTTCGGTGCTTAATACAGAGCAAAGCAATAAATCAGTAAGCCAAGAGCAAGTAGCATGAGCATAATAAATCAAGCTCCAACAGCTGTGGTTATGGTGCGTCCGCATCATTTTACGTCTAACCCGCAAACCATGTTAGACAACACATTTCAAAGTACCTGTCATTCACAAAATCAAAGCCAGCTTGCCTTTGACGAAGTAACAAATGCAGTTAAATTACTGCAAAACGAAGGCGTAACGGTTCACCTTTTTGAAGACGAGCACACACATACGCCCGACTCAGTGTTTCCTAATAACTGGTTTTCTACTCATCATAGTGGCGAACTAGTTATGTACCCAATGTACGCAGAAAACAGAAGGCTAGAATATCGTAAAGATATTATTGATTTTTTGACTAATCACTATAAAGTGTTGTCTGTGACTGATTATTCATTTTTAGCGAAAGAAAATGCATTTTTAGAAGGCACCGGTTCACTTGTAATTGACCACCAACATAAGCTTGCTTATGCAGTAGAGTCTAAGCGCACTACTAAAACAGTGGTTAATACCGTGTGTGAGCAACTTAAGTTAAAGCCTGTTGTTTTTAACGCGTACGACACACAAGGTACTGCTGTTTATCATACTAATGTATTAATGTGTGTAGCTACAGAGTTTGCCATGATCAGCCTAGATATGGTGCCAAATAGTCAGCACAAACAATTAACTAGCCATTTTTTACAAAGCCATTTAGAAGTTATTAACTTATCAAATGAGCAAATAGCTCACTTTTGCGGTAACGCAATAGAGCTACAAGGAGAAAATGGCCGTATTTTAGCACTCTCACAAACGGCGTTTAATGCACTTACAACCGAGCAAAAAGCAGCAATACAAAAAACAGCTAAACTTGTTCCGTTACCTATACCAACCATAGAGTCGGCGGGTGGTTCGGTTAGATGCATGATTGCAGGTATTCACTTGCAAAGTAAATAACCTACCACTAAGCCCACATTATAAGGCAGCAAAGCTGCCTTAATCTATGGCTAATACGCATAATCAAATGTCGCTTATTCAACTAACCATTGAGTAAAAATATAATAAATACAAAAGGATTAGCCCATGTTCGATACCGTAGTTAAAAGTGTAAATGGCCTTTTATGGGGAGAAGGGCAAGTACTCATTTACATACTACTGTTTGCTGGTATTTGGTTTTCGGTACGTTTAAAAGCAATACAAATACTTAAATTTAAACACATGTTTAGCCTGTTAAAAGGCAGTAGCAAGTGTAAAAAAGACGACATATCATCGTTTCAGGCACTATGTACTGGGCTATGTGCTCGCGTAGGTACGGGTAACTTAGCGGGTGTAGCCGTTGCTATATCGCTTGGTGGTAGTGGGGCCATATTTTGGATGTGGGTTATTGCCATACTCGGCATGGCCACAGGTTTTGCCGAAAGCGTACTGGGTCAAGTATATAAAGTACGCGACAGTAGTGGCGAATTTAGAGGTGGCCCCGCTTATTATATTCAACAAGGTTTAGGCAGCCGTGCCTTTGCTATTGTGTTTGCCGCGTGTTTATTTTTAGGTTACGGCTTTACCTTTAGTGCAATGCAAACCAATACCATAACCGATGCACTAAACTATGCATTTGAAGTACCCACCTTTTATTCAGGCTTAGTAATTACGGTATTAGCGGGGTCTATTATTTTAGGCGGCTTTAAAGCCATTGCCCGCTTTGCTGAGCGTGTAGTGCCATTAATGGGCATATTATTTGTAGCAGCTGCTGTTATTATTACAATTATGAACTTACCGCAAGTACCGGCCATGCTTAAAGATGTATTTTTATCGGCCTTTGGTTTACAAGAAGCAGGCGCAGGTGCGATGGGCGCAGCCATTAAAAATGGTATTCAACGCGGTTTATATTCTAACGAAGCCGGTGCGGGTAGTGTGCCGCATGCTGCAGCAAGCGCAAGCCCCATTCCTAACCACCCGGTAACACAAGGCTACATACAAATGCTTGGCGTGTTTTTCGACACCATTGTGCTTTGTAGTTGTACCGCAGTAGTTATTTTACTAGCAGATGTTGATATAAGCGGCGAAATGGAAGGCATACGTTTAACACAAAGCGCTATGACCGCGCATTTAGCACAAGGCGGCGTGTACTTTGTTGCAGCTGCAATTACCTTATTTGCATTTACCTCGGTAGTAGCAAATTATGCCTACGCAGAAAGTAACCTTCATTTATTTAAGCTCGATAACAAAGTAGGGCGCACAATTTATACATTACTTTATTTATCAATGATGCTTTGGGGCGCATCTGCGTCATTAAAAGAAGTATGGGACTTAGCCGATATAGCATTAGGGTTAATGACAGTGGTTAACGTAATCGCTATTATATTGCTCACGCCAACTATTTTGTCTGTTAATCGCGACTACAACACACAAAGAGAAAAAGGCATAGAGCCCGAATTTAAAGTAAAAGATGTAAAAGTACAGGGAAAATGCGAAAGCGGCATTTGGGATTGATTTAGCAACTTTAACTATAAAAAGCGGTTTTATGGCAACATAAAACCGCTTTTTAATTTTGCATAATTATTCAAAATTAGATTTTATAAACTGCACTAAAATATAAAATAATAAGGTAAACCGATTAGATGATCGACATTTACGCAGGTAAAACAGCAGCAAAAATTATTAACGAGCAGGGCTTTAAACCCGAATTATTTACCTCTTTTTTAGGGGCAAGTGGCGGGCCTAAATGGTTTACTTTATTCGGATTAGACAAATATATTTTTGGTGAATTTTTTAAAAACCGCACCCAACAACTTAATTTAATTGGATCATCTGCTGGTGCATTTCGATCTGCGTGTTTTGCTCAAAACGATCCGATTGCTGCCATTGAGCGTTTAGCCAAATCGTATTCACAAACTCGTTATTCTAGTAATAAACCAACGCCTAGCGAAATCACAATAAAAGCCCGCGCATTACTCGAAGATGTATTTGGCGATAACGGTGTAACCGAAATAATAAATAACCCCGTATTTAAAGCGCATTTTATTGTGGCTAAATCTAATGGCTTTATTGCCAGCGAAAATAAATTAATACAGCTACTGGGTTTATCAAAAAGTTATATGCTCAACCGTGTTAACCGAAAATTATTAGGCTCGCAGTACGAGCGATTTATTTTTGGTGCGCCAAACAGTAACTTATCAATAACCGATAGCTATAATTTTAAAACCCAAAACATAGCACTTAGCCAAACTAATTTAAAAGATGCCTTACTTGCATCGGGCTCTATACCACTTGTTATGCAAGGCATAAAAAATATTGCCGGTTCGCCACAAGGTATGTATCGCGATGGCGGAATAATTGACTACCACTTTGATTTAAAAATTAATAACCCAGGCTTAATTTTATATCCGCATTTTAATAGCGATCCAAAAGCAGGGTGGTTTGATAAAAATTTAAAACGTAAAGTAGCACCACAAAATTACGATAACGTTGTGATGATCTCACCATCAAAAGAATTTATAGCCGGTTTACCTTACGGAAAAATTCCAGATAGAAACGACTTTACTGATCTCGATGCAGACACACGTATTAAATATTGGAATACTGTTTTTAGTGAAACTGAAAAGTTGGCTGAGGAATTTGATAAAAAATTGACTAGCGAAAAACATAATATGTACAAAGCTTAGTTACTCTAAAGTAATGATACTTTCAATAGTTAATAATATTATAACTTCATTACGTATAATATTTCGTCTCTAATTTTTTTAAAATAATAATCTAGTAAAATAGTTGTAATTACATTATCTCCATTTAATTCATTTTCAGTTTTAGAAAAATAAGATAAAACTTTTGTATTTATTAAATTTAAGCTTAATAATGTACAGTCAATTGGTAATTCTAAACCGTAAATACCACCATCAAAAGATATATCTTCACCAGATTTTGAAGATAAACTAGAAAACATACTTTTTGAGCTTGCATGAACATATTGATTAGCTAGTTTTGAAAAAGGTAATATGTGATCAAGCTCAACTGCTTTTTCTATTGTTCTGTAACCGTAACGTTCTCCCTTTGGCACAAAGCCTTCAATCCAACCATAATCAGAAGAGAAGTTGGAACCATATAAGCTTTTTAAATTTTTTACTTTATTCTCTAAGTCTTCAAAAATATTAGAGTCAAAATTTAAATGAGCTAGTCTATCAGGATAATTTTCTTTCGATTTTTTTAAAATTTTTAAAGAGTTATATTCATCTACGATATTATGATCTAGAAATTTTTTAGCACAATCTGGACCATTTTCAATGATAAAATAAAGCGTAGTGGTAACTTCGTTTAATGTTCTCCATCTAGATATTGCCGCATCAGGGTATCCATTTTTTAATAAAATTAAAATCTCTTTTGCAATAAGACATGAACGTGAGTGTAAGCTAAATAAAACAACAGCTAAATGATTTTCTTCTTCCTGAATAATTAAAGATAATGCTTTATTGTTTACTTCATTGAACCAGATAGAAAAACAGATATAGCTATTTAATAATCCTAATAAATTACCCCATTTATTTTCATGTTGAAGAATAAAGTTTTTGTTTTGATTATAATTAAAATTACTTAGGTGTTCATCTATAAAGAAAAATCGGACAGCTTTTAAAAGATCTTTACTAGCTATACTGAAAACTTCTTCCAGCTCCGAATCTGATAAATTATCAGGTATACGGTCTGACAAAAGCATTTCGTCATACTTATGCTTTATTGCTGTTCGTATCAAATTTTCATGCTGCAAAATATCACCTAAAATATTTAAAGACAAAATCCATTTAATCATTGTACATTAGATAGTTTATATTTTCTTTATTAGGGACGATAGGATCTTAAATCTATATATTTTATGTTTAATAACAAAAACTGAAATAAAATAATGGAAGTAAATTAGGACGTAATTATTTAGATGAGGATAACAAACAACCCATAAATTACGTTATGTTAAATTCGTGTATTTATAATAAAGCGGGCGTGATTATACAAACCAGCCCGCTTTTAGGAGAGTAATTAGGGGTTAATTTAGCTCAGAATCTACCCAAAATTTAGTGCCTTTTAGTACAGCTTGTAGTGCAAGGCCATTTTCGGTTAAAGAGTATACGGTAACTTGATCTGCAATCGCTTCGGCAACCAATGCACCGCCTTTATCTTCGTATTTTGCTGCTGCATCTGCGTTTCCGCCAAATGCCCAACCGTGTTCAATAAATCTATTTACTGCTGCTTGGTTATGAAAAACCATAACAACATTAAAGTCTTTAACACCTAAACCTAGGCCTAAACCAGCTTCGCCCATATTCATGTAAGTTGATTTACCGGTTAGATTATTTTTTACTACACCATAACCACCACCAAAACTGGCTAAAACAACGTTTACGTTTGCGTTATCAAATACAGCGTAACCAGCCGAGTTGGCAATTTGTTTTTTAACATCGGGCTTTTGTGCATATAATTTGTCTAGTGTAGTAGATTTCATGCTTTGCACTAGAGAGCGTTTTTCGCCTGGTGAAGCACTACCCGTTGTAGCACAACCTGTTAGTAAAACACTTAATGTAATTACACTTAAAATAATAAACTTTTTCATAAACTTTCCTTAATAAGACCTAGCAAAACTAAATCAGTAAAAATGTGTAAATAATTAAACTTTCACTATGTCCAATACTAGACAGTATCGGACTTTAACGTTAAGCTGTAAGTCTATTATTTTATTGAATATTTACACAATATGCTTGTTGCTTTAGTTGATACGTTAAAACAATTAAGATACCAAATTGCTCATCTTGATGACGATACTCTTAAATCAGAATACCCAGAACTTGCATCCTTTATACAGCAAGTTGGCTTGACTGTAACTGAATCAAAGGCTGATCTTAAATTTTTATACCAGTTTTTATATGTTTACGGACGAAAATCAGAGGCAACATATAGTCGTTTTCGAAATGAATTAGAACGCTTTTATTTATGGTCTTGGTTAATTGCCGAAAAATCAGTGTTCGATTTAAAACGTGAAGACATAGAAGCTTATGTCGATTTTATGGTTGAGCCAGATAAAAAATGGGCATCAACTTCTGTGCAATGGCGCTATAAAGATGAGCAAGGTATTCGCCGATTAAACCAAAATTGGCGCCCTTTCATGCAAAAAGAATCTATAGCAAGCCAACAAACTTTGTCGGCTATGTTTACTGCATTAAATGTATTTTTTAAATTTGCGATTTTAGAAGAACGCACATTCGCGAACTTTGTCCCTGTGGTTAAAAAAAATAGCCCCTATTTAGTGGGTCAGTCTCAAATACAAATTCCTGATACTTTGAGTGATATTCAGTGGGAATATGTATTTGGTGTAACACGTGATTTATGCGAACAAAAACCAGATCTTGAGCGTAATTTATTTACCTTAGCTTGTTTAAAAGGGTTATATTTACGGATTTCTGAATTGTCAGAGCGTCCGCAGTGGTCGCCTGTTATGTCTCATTTTTGGCAAGATAATGACGGATTTTGGTTTTTACGTATTATGGGTAAAGGCAATAAACTTCGTGATGTTACGTTAAGTGATGATTTTGTTGAATATTTAAAACGCTACCGATTATACAGAGGGTTACCCGCCCTACCTCGCGTTGACGAATCAGAACCATTAGTTCATAAAATTCGTGGCCAAGGTGGAATGACCGTTAGGCAAATTAGGCGTTTAGTGCAACAAAGTTTTGATTTAGCCCAACAATCTTTACTTGATGATGGTTTTAAAGATGATGCAGAACAACTTGAAGCAGCAACTGCACATTGGCTACGCCATACCGGCGCAACACACGATGCACAAACACGGCCTTTAAAACATTTATCGGAAGATTTAGGGCACTCTAAAATTGCGACAACCGATCAAATTTATATTCAAACAAATATTAAAGAGCGAGCAAAATCTGGCGTTAAAAGGAAAATTTAATGGAATACTTAGTAATAGCATTTATAGGTTTTTTATTTTTAGTTTACTCAATTTCTATTAGGCAATTAGAGCGAACAGAAATTACAGGGCCCATGTTTTTTGTTTTAGGCGGAATGGGCTTAGCGTGGTTACTACCCAATGAAGGCGACGAATTAAAAACGGGTATAGATTTTTTATTACCGTTAATAGAACTGACTTTAAGTATATTTTTATTTTCTGATGCGGCTAAATCTAAATTAAGTGTTTTAAAACATAGTTTTCAGTATCCTAGTTTATTACTGTTCGTTGCCCTACCCCTTACTTTACTTTGTGGCATTGGCGCTGGACTATTTTTATTTACAGAGTTATCACTTATTCAAACTGCACTAATTGCAATAATTTTAACACCGACCGATGCAGCATTGAGTAAAGGTTTATTAGCAAGTACAAATGTACCTGAAAAAATTCGAGAAGGTATAAATACTGAAAGCGGATTAAACGATGGTTTATGTGTACCTGTATTTTTAATATTTATTTTGCTTGCTAAAAATCCTGAATCAGCAATAACAGCATCGCAAACATTAGGTGTATTTTCGCGAGAGTTAGGTTTAGCTGTATTGATAGCTGTTACTTCAATTGCTTTATTTATTCCGGTATTAAATTTTGCAATGAAACGTCATTACTTTGCACAAAACACTAGCCCATTTTTGCTATTAGGTTTTGCCATGGCTATTTTTTCAATAACGCAGTATTTTCATGGCAGTGGTTTTATTGCTGTATTTATTGCGGGTTTGTTATTTGATAAGTTTTCAGACACGAGTGTGCGAGCAGAACTGATTGAAGATTCGGAGCATATTGCTGATTTTACATCGTTAATGATTTGGTGCCTGTTTGGTTTTGTTTGTGCATATTTAGTTTTACCAAATTTGAATAAAGAAATAATTATTTATGCGTTACTTAGTACTACGTTAATTAGAATAATTCCGGTTATGTTGTCGCTTCAATTTACAGCGCTCAATATTAAGGAACGTTTTACATTTGCTTGGTTTGGACCGCGAGGTTTAGCATCGATTGTTTTTACTTTAATGGTTATAGATACACAAATAGAAAATAAATACGACATTGCAACTATAGCCATGACAACTATTTTATTTAGTGTGTTTATTCACGGTATAAGTACAAAGCCAATTGCAGATAGTTTTGCTAAACAATCTAAATAACTTTTATAAAAATTAGCAAAATTTTTACCGAAGCTTAAATGCGTTTTTCCAGCCTCAAAATTTTTCACTTAATAAAGCAAATTGATATTAATAAAAAAGACGTAACTTATTTTAAGTTACGCCTTTTTTATTTTTAACTTTTATTAGCTAAGTACCTGTGCGAGTAACTCTATTGGGTGCTTAGGTTTAAATTGTTCAAAGCGTTTAACTTGGCTACGGCATGAAAACCCGGTAGATAAAAGTTGCTCTGGCTTATTTTTATCTACAATTGGTTTCCAACTCATTTCGTAAAGTGCGCGAGAGTTTTCTTGGTTTTGTGCTTCGTGGCCATATGTACCTGCCATTCCACAACACCCGGTACTTGTTGTGTTTAGTGATAAACCAATGTCGGTAAAAATATTTTTCCACACACTTGCCGCTTTTGGTAATGCCGTTGTTTCTGTACAGTGGCTAAGTAATGTAAATTCTGTATCTTGCTTTTGCGTTGCACTTAACGATTTGAAAGATTGAGTTTGCAGCCATTCATGTGCAAGTTGTACATGAAAATCACCGCGGTTATTTTCTAAAATAGTGTTGTACTCATCGCGATAACACATAACCAACGATGCATCTAAACCAACCAGTGGCGCATTTATATCACTGAGTTTATTTAAAAACTCGGCGGCATTTTTTGCTGTTACTTTAAACTCGTGTAAAAAACCTTTAACGTGCTGTGCCTTACCATTTGGTTTAAAGGGTAATAGCATTGGCTTTTTACCCAGTGCAGTTATAAGCGTTATAAAACTTTGTACTAATTCAGCTTCGTAAAAACTAGTAAACGGGTCTTGCACAATTAGCACATAATTATTTTGCTCTTCACTTGAAAGTGAGCTTAATAATTCAAAATTAAATTTATGCGCTTTGGCTACACGTTTATCAAGTGATGGAATACTTAATTGAGGTGTATCTACATAGCCAACCGTTTTTTTAATTAACCCACTTACTAAATTGGTTTTTACAACAGGATTAATTACTCGTGCAAATTTTGACATAAGCGGAGCTGAAGTTTCTATGTTTGCGACTAAATAATCTTTAAGTGGACGCGCGTAATAACTATGGTAATAATTTAAAAAGCGCGCTCTAAAAGTTGGTACATCTACTTTTATTGGGCATGAAGTTGTACACGCTTTACATGCTAAACATTCATCCATAGATTCTTTTACTTCGTGAGAAAAATCGTAAACGCCTTTGTTTTTTTCTCGGCTATGAACAAAGCGTTCCCACCAGGTAATAACTTCACCTTTATTAAGTTCTTTTTCTACTTCGAGTAAATCTACATTTTTAGACTCTTGAAGTCGTAACCATTCGCGCATTAATGTTGCGCGCCCTTTTGGTGAATGCCTACGATCGCCGGTTACTTTATACGATGGACACATAGGTGAATTTTCGTCGTAGTTAAAGCATATTCCGTTACCATTACAGGTCATGGCGTTATTAAAACTGGTTTTTATATCGATAGATATTTGCTTATCGAAGTACGAACGTTTTTGACTATCTACACTTACAAGTGAGTCTTCACTTTCAATAGGTGTACATATTTTACCAGGGTTGATTCTGTTATTAGGATCGAATGCCGTTTTAATTTTGCGCAGTTGATTAAATAAATGCTCGCCAAAAAATTCAGGGCCATATTCGCTGCGATAACCTTTACCGTGCTCGCCCCACATTAACCCGCCATATTTTGCAGTGAGTTTTACAACATCATCTGAAATTGTACGCAGTAGTTTTTCTTGTTCTGGGTCGCACATATCAAGTGCTGGGCGTACGTGTAAAACGCCGGCATCAACATGGCCAAACATACCGTATTGCAAATTATGGCTATCGAGTAATGCTCTAAATTCTACAATATAATCGGCTAAGTTTTCTGGCGGTACTGCGGTGTCTTCGGCAAAGGCCAATGGTTTTTGGCTGCCTTTAACATTACCAAGCAAACCCACTGATTTTTTACGCATTGCGTAAATTTTTAAAATATCGCTTTTGTCGTTGGTTAACTGATAGCCAATTACACCGTTGGTTTGATTTGCTACGCACTCATCTAATAATGTACAAAGTGTGTTTACTTTGTCTTTTATGTCGTCGGGAGATACTGCATTAAACTCAACCATGTTGAGCCCTTGCATATCTTTATTGGGTACGTCGGTTATTAAGTCCGATACTGAATGCCAAATTATATCTTCGCGCGCTAAATTTAATACTTTGCTGTCGACTGTTTCAACAGATGTTGCGCGTGCATCTACCAAAAAAGGTGAATGACGAAGTGCAGAATCAAAACTATCGTACTTAATATTTATGAGTGTTTTAAATTCGGCTATGGGGGTTAAGTTTAATTTTGCCTCAGTAACTATACCTAATGAGCCTTCTGATCCGGTAATTAGCCTGCTCATATCAAAAGTTTGTAAGTCATCACTTAGCACATGCTCTAGGTCGTAACCGGTTAAAAAGCGATTTAAACGCGGGAATTTATCTAAAATAGCATCGCGCTGCGTAATAGAAATATCTAATACTGTTTTGTATAAACTGCCGATAAGTGAGTCTTGCTCAGCGATAACTTTTGCTTTTTGTATGTCGATTGGCGAGGTAACCATAGGTGTGCCATCAACTAAATAGGTGGTTAAGCCTAAAACATGATTACTGGTTTTACCGTAAACTAGTGACCCTTGGCCAGATGCATCGGTGCTGATCATTCCGCCAATAGTTGCACGATTACTCGTAGATAAGTCGGGTGAAAAGAAAAAACCATAGGGTTTTAAAAAGTCGTTTAATTGATCTTTTATTACACCTGTTTGTACTCTTACCCAACCTTCTTCTACGTTAATTTCGAGAATTTCTCGCATATAACGTGATAAATCAACAACAATACCGGGCGTTAGTGACTGCCCGTTAGTACCCGTGCCACCGCCACGAGGGCCAAAAGTAAGCGACAAAAATGGGTCGCGAGATGCGGTTTGCAAAGCGAGTTGAATGTCTTTTTCGGTTTTAGGAAAAATAACACCTTGCGGAATTTGCTGATAAATACTGTTATCGGTAGAGGCAGTTAAACGCGTTGCATAGCTTGCATCGGTGTCTCCGCTAAAACCTTGATTTTTAATAGTACTTAAGTAATTTGCGACAAGTTCGGTCGCTGCATCTTGCTGTGTAATTGTTGCTATCATGACGGCGATAATTTAAGGCATTTGTGTAATTATATCATGGTGATGGCTAATAGAAATTGAAGATTTTACAGTTTGTAACACTCTTTTTGTCGTATTTTGAGGTTCTGTATTTATAATCAAGTTAAACCAATGTGTAGAGGTTTATATGAAAAAATTACTATTACAGATCATAGGTGTTTTGTTTATTTTGCTTGGGTTGTTTTTTGCAATCGTGCCAGGCCCTTCGCTGATATTTTTTATGGCGGGGTTACTGTGCTTTTCTTTTTACTACCCAAAAGCGAGGCATTATTTAAAACTATGCCAAAAAGCCTTAACTAAATCGTGTAATTATTTAGATAAAAAATTAGCACGCTAAATTATGCCACATACAAAAATGCCAGCTATTAAGCTGGCATTTTTATTAGTAACTAAAACCGTAATTATTTAGCAAGTTTATCTGCTAGATATAACCAAGTTTCTAGTACTGTATCTGGATTTAGTGAAACAGAATCAATGCCCTGCTCTACTAACCATGCTGCAAAGTCTTCATGATCTGAAGGACCTTGGCCACAAATACCTACGTATTTACCTTTTTCTTTAGCTGTTTTAATAGCCATTGAAAGTAGCTTTTTAATAGCAGGGTTACGCTCATCAAATAAATGTGCGATTAAACCTGAGTCACGGTCTAAACCAAGTGTCAGCTGAGTTAAATCGTTAGAGCCGATAGAAAATCCATCGAACATATCTAAAAATTCATCTGCAAGTAATGCATTTGACGGTAGCTCACACATCATGATTACTTTAAGACCATTTTCGCCACGTTTAAGGCCATGCTCTTCTAGTAATTCGATTACGCGTTTACCTTCTTCAAGGGTACGTACGAATGGGATCATGATTTCGATGTTGGTCATATCCATGGTGTTTCTTACGCGTTTTATTGCTTCACACTCAAGGGCAAAACAATCACGGAAGTCTTCAGAGATATAACGTGCAGCACCACGAAAACCAATCATTGGGTTTTCTTCTTCTGGTTCGTACTGCTCACCACCTACTAAGTTTGCGTATTCGTTTGATTTAAAATCAGACATACGCACAATTACGCGCTCTGGTGCAAAGGCACAACCAAGTGTAGAAATACCTTCTACTAACTTAGAGATATAAAATTCTACAGGTGATTCGTAACCGGCAATAATGTCGGTAATTTCTGCTTGTAGAGCCGGTGTTTGCGCATCAAAGTTTAAAAGTGCTTTGGGGTGTACACCAATCATGCGGTTAATAACAAACTCAACACGAGCAAGGCCAACACCTGCATGCGGTAAACGTGCAAAGTCGAATGCGCGATCGGGGTTACCCACGTTCATCATCACTTTCATTGGTAGTTCTGGCATGCTATCAACACGCGACGTTAGTATTTCAAAGTCTAAAATACCTTCGTAGATGTAACCTGTATCGCCTTCAGCACATGATACGGTTACTTCTTGACCCGCTTTGATTAAATCGGTTGCATTACCACAACCAACCACTGCTGGAATACCTAATTCACGTGCAATAATTGCAGCATGACACGTACGACCGCCACGATTTGTAACAATGGCTGCAGCACGCTTCATGATTGGTTCCCAATCTGGGTCGGTCATGTCGGTCACTAAAATGTCACCTTCTTGTACTTGATCCATTTCTTTAATTGAATCGAGTACGCGTACAACACCGCTACCAATTTTGTGACCAATTGCACGGCCTTCAACAATTACGTTGCTAGTACCGTTTAATTGAAAGCGTTCCATTACGTTTGCGTCTTCGTTTGAGCGCACGGTTTCTGGACGCGCTTGAACTATATATAGTTTGCCGTCGTTACCGTCTTTTGCCCATTCGATGTCCATAGGACGACCGTAATGTTTTTCGATGATTACAGCTTGCTTGGCAAGGTTTTGCACTTCTTCATCTGTAATCGAAAATTTGTTTGAAAGCGCTGGGTCTACATCAACGATGTCTACTTGCTTACCGTGCGCTTTATCTTCTGAGTAAATCATTTGAATGGCTTTTGAACCAATGTTACGACGTACTACTGAAGGTTTGTTTTTTAGTAATGTTGGTTTATGAACATAAAACTCATCAGGGTTTACTGCGCCCTGTACAACCATTTCACCTAAGCCATAGCTTGATGTAACAAATACAACGTCTTCAAAACCCGACTCTGTATCAATACTAAACATGACGCCTGATGCTGATTTATCTGAGCGTACCATGCGCTGAATACCAGCAGATAACGCTACACCACGATGATCGTAACCTTGGTGAACACGGTACGATATTGCACGGTCGTTAAATAAAGAAGCAAACACGTGTTTAATAGCGACCATTACTGAGTCGATACCTACTACGTTTAGGAAAGTTTCTTGTTGGCCTGCGAATGATGCATCTGGCATGTCTTCAGCGGTAGCCGATGAACGTACTGCAAAAGAAACATCTGCTGTTGTGTCGCCATGGAGTTGACTGTAAGCGTCGCGGATTGCTTTATCTAGGTTTGGTTGGAATGGTGTATCGATTATCCATTGGCGGATATCGGCACCTACTTTGGCAAGTGTATTTACATCATCAACATCGAGTGTATCTAAAATGTCGTGAATTTTTGCGGTGAGTCCTGATTGATCTAAAAACTCGTTAAAAGCGTCGGCTGTAGTGGCAAAACCACCCGGAACCTGTACACCTGCGTTTGCTAGGTTTGAAATCATTTCACCGAGTGAGGCATTTTTACCACCAACACGAGGAACATCTTGCATACCAAGCTCTTGATACCAGAGAACGTATTCTTGCACGGGTCTTTCTCCAAAAAACAAATTGTAGTTGAAACTGTGAGAGTTAAGAAAGAAAACCTTTTATAAAGGTCACCTTCATTCTACACTGGCATTAGTCCTCACGTAAACCGTGAGTAACCCATTTTAGGGATTAAACGTAATAAAAAGGTTAACTATGAGAACTGCTTTTTATATATCAGACGGTACTGCAATCACCTCAGAGGTGTTTGGGCACGCGACTTTGTCGTTATTCCCGGTTGATTTTAATCATAAAACTATTCCTTTTGTTGAAACAGAAGAAAAAGCAAATGAAATTAAAGCGTTAATTAACGCAACTGCTGCAAAAGAAGGTGAGAAGCCATTTGTGTTCTTTACCTTCGTAAATCATAACTTAAGTGAAATTATTAAATCGGCCGATGCTGTTGCTTACGATTTCCTCTCTACTTATAGCGAAAAAATACAAAAAGAGCTTGATGTAGCACCAGTACCAAAAATGCACCGCACGCACTCTATTCACGAAAAAAGCTATGATTTTAGAATTGACGCCGTCAACTATGCATTAATGAACGATGACGGTGGCAATATTAAAAACTTTTCTGAAGCCGATATTATTTTAGTTGGCGTGAGTCGCAGTGGTAAAACACCAACAAGTTTATACTTAGCATTACAATACGGTATTAAAGCCGCTAATTACCCAATAACAGAAGACGACTTAGAGAGTGAGGGATTACCTAAATGTTTACTCCCTTACAAACATAAGTTGTTTGGCCTGACTATTGACCCTGAACGTTTAGCTGCAATTAGACATAGGCGTATGGCAAATTCTAAATACGCGTCTATTAGGCAATGCCGAATAGAAGTGCGTGAAGTAGAAATGTTATATAAACGCCACAAAATTTCGTACTTTAATTCTACCCATCACTCGGTAGAAGAAATATCTGCTAAAATCTTAATTGACAGTAACCTTGAGCGACGTAAGTACTAACAAACTAATTTACTCTTTTGCTAAAAAAAGCCGCAATATGCGGCTTTAATTTTTTACTTATTATTTACGAGCGTCTTTTAATAAATCAGCTACTAAGAAACCAACTTCTAATACTTGGTCTGCATTTAAGCGAGGGTCACATTGTGTTTTGTAACGCTGTGCTAGGTCATCGTCTGATAAACCGTAAGCACCACCTGTACACTCTGTTACGTGCTGACCTGTCATTTCTAAGTGAACACCACCTGCGTATGAACCTTCAGATTTGTGTACTGCAAAGAATTGGCTGATCTCGCGCATAATATTATCAAAGCTACGTGTTTTGTAACCAGATGTCGCTTTTTCAGTATTGCCGTGCATTGGATCTGAGCTCCAAATTACTTTACGGCCTTCTTGTTGAACGCGGCGAACGAGTGCTGGTAGTTTCTCTGGAAGAACATCGGCACCCATACGTGTAATTAACGTTAAGCGACCCGGGATGTTATCTGGGTTCACTGCATCAATTAAACGAATTAGGTCGTCTGGGTCCATGCCAGGGCCAACCTTAACACCTATTGGGTTTTTAATACCTTTGAAAAACTCAATGTGGGCATGATCTAGTTGGCGTGTGCGCTCACCAATCCAAACAAAGTGTGCTGAACAGTCGTACCAATCACCTGAAAGGTGGTCACGGCGTGTTAGCGCTTCTTCGTAGCCTAGTAATAAGGCTTCGTGAGAAGTATATAAATCTGTTTCTTTAAGGCTAGGTGCAATTGTAGAATTAATGCCACACACTTCCATAAATTCAAGTGCATCTTGAATTTTGTCTGCAAGTTGTTGGAATCGCTCTTTTTGCGGATTAGCGGCAACAAAACCCATATTCCAGCGGTTTACCTGGTGTAAGTCAGCTAAGCCACCTTGTGCAAATGCACGTAGTAAGTTTAATGTAGCTGCACTGTTGTGGTAAGCCTTCATTAAACGTTGAGGGTCTGGTATGCGTGCTTCTTCTGTAAATTCAAAGCTATTTACAATATCACCACGGTAAGATGGTAATGAAACTCCGTCAATTGTTTCTAAATCTGCAGAGCGTGGTTTTGCATATTGGCCAGCCATACGTGCAATTTTAACTACAGGGCATTTACCGCCGTAAGTTAATACAACCGCCATTTGTAGAATGGTTTTAAACGTATCGCGAATATTAGCTGCGTTAAAGTCACTAAACGACTCAGCACAATCACCACCTTGAAGTAAAAATGCACGGCCTTCGCACACATCTTCAAGCTGTTTAAATAAGCTTCTTGTTTCTTCAGCAAAAACTAATGGCGGTGCGCTCTTTAATTGGCCTTCAACTGACTTTAACTCTTCTTGATCTGGGTACTGTGGCTGCTGCAGTATTGGCAGTTCTCTCCAGCTATTTGGGTTCCACGATTGCATGTTATTTCCTCATTCCTACTTTACCTGATATAAAGAAATTAACGTATGCAAGCCCCTAAGTTCAAGGACTATATTCACTATTTACCAACTATTTTGTTATGAGGTAATTATAAACACGCTATTTAGGTGAATATGTGACTGTTTTATTGAATTTAACCTTAACTTCCAATTTAAATAATTCACATAAATTCAGTAGGTTAAATAATAAAAGATGTTTTTTTAACCTTCCTAGTAAATATTAAATTTAAACGACTAAAGTGTCACGTTTTATTAAGAACACATCATACTTAAACTCAAGAGTATGTAACCTTAACTTTACAGAGTATTGAAAGTTAATTTATGCCAGGGTATAGCGCTAATAAAAAGTATGTGCTATGGAGCTTAGTTTATTAGGTTAGCTAAATAACGAGTAACCCAATAAGAGTAATAAATAATTGTAATTTATTTTAGGGTCCCATCTATTTATATAAGACGGATTCAAATCCAAGTGCCTTCTTCAGACTATTATTATTTTCTTAAGCACCGGTATAATTTGAGCTGGTGTTATTGCACTAAAATCTGTGTTTTGTGGCAAGTAATGGCGTAGTAATCAATTCATGAATTTATTCAATCCGAGTTTCCATGAGTGATAAGCAGAGTCATTTGCATTGTTAGGTGTGATCTCATGAAACGCTTAATATAATCCTTAACCTTTATATCGGAGACCTGCTGTGAGAGCTTTTGATGTCGTGCTTGCTAGTTGGTTTGATGCAGTGAATGGGTGGCCTGCTCTTCAATGCTTACACTATTTTATATTTTCCCGTGGTTTGTTTTATTTTAGCTGCCATTAAATTATTTTTTTACTGTATTAGCGCAGATATAATTTATCATCTGCTTCATTACTTTCCTATATGTCTTAGAGCCAGTTCGCCTTACTTGTGCAATCATGCTGCATGTTAAAACCTCAACTTTGCACTAAGTATTATGTAGCTAATCCGATTACTTAATGTTGTCATTTTAAGGGGGGAGCTGCACCACATCGGCTAAACTATACCCGCTAATTAGCTTGTTAGTGTTTGTAACTTTACTTTGGTGTATTTAAAGATAGATCTCTTTAAATGGTATATTTTGATATATTAATTAGCTAAGCAATTACGCTTGATGTGTAATATTGTTTTCCCTTAGAGCGACTACCTAGCATCTTTGTGCATAGGTAAGTTGTTTGTAACGCCTAATTATTACGTTTTGTCGGATTAAGCTACTAGCTTATGATCAACTGAGCTCTTAATCTAGCCAAAACAGGTTATGACCTTTCTACGTTAACCTTTATAAACACCAATAAACCAGGATCTTAGTTTCGTAAATAAGTTTAAGTAAAAGCTATACCTTTATCATTCATATCATTAATGAATTTACTAAAAATAAAGAACACATCATACTTAAATGGAGTCAGATCCAATCTCAGCTAAAAAATATTATTTGATAATTAAGCTATTCAGAAGATTAAGTTGTTGTTAAAATTAATATAAGTAAGATGTGTTCTTTGAGGTGGTATGGTTACTAAAGTACAAATAAGAAGTCAGTTTGATTTAATGAACGACTTAACATCGCTGATGATTGATGATTTACGTGATTGTGAGTATTCAAAAGCAGAATATTATCAGCTCCCTGATGTAAGTAGTACTGATGAGGCAATAGTGCCTGAAGAAATTAAAGTAAATAAATTAACCGGTGAACTAGCTCATAGAGCGATATTAAATTCATTTACTGATATTTATAAAAAAAATAGTTTAAGTAGTCGCGTTCTAAAACGACATCCTGGAATTTTAGTTATCAAAAATGCTGACGTTACAGCACTTACTAGTCGTATTCAGCAAGTTAATAAAGCAAAAGCGGCATTTAAAGAATGTGTTTTAGCAATAGATAATAACGACGCACGGTTTGAAGCCGTTCATAATGCAGTGCCTAATTTAATTACACTTGCAGCTTACCGTAAAATTCATGCCCAGAGTGAATCTCCTTTTTCAGTTCGCTTTACCTGGATGCACAAGCATGCAACAAAAACACTAACTAAAAAAATGGCACTTGAAATGCTTGATAAGTCAGCAGGGTATAGAAACCCGCGTATGATAGATCAACAAAAATGGCAATCGCTTGTTGCCCAAGAACAGTTAAGAGTTGCTAGTTTAGGTGAAAAAGAAAAGTTAAGAATTAGGCGCCCTACCCGAGTTAGTCCTCAGGTAAATGTGAGATATACAGCAGAGAACAGGTATCATGTAAGTGCTGCATTGCCGTTTATTTTAATTAACCCGCAGCCCGATGTAAAACTGGGTACTTTACCTAATTATCAAAAGCCAGAATCTCATCCTCGTAAAAAAGAGTATGACTTTTTAGTGGATCGGCTCTATTTAGAGCAAGTCGATAAGTAGTTTAATTATGTTAAAAAGGCCACAAAATGTGGCCTTTTAGGTAGTAAGGTTGTTTTAAAAAACTAACGCTATTTTTCGACGATTTCTTCTATTTTATCTTCGTCAATCAATACCGCATTTTCTACAATACGTTTGCCACCTTGAATTTCAATTCGCTTATTATGCTTATTGAGCGTAAGTATCTCATCACAAAATTGATCTGAAGGATGCATCTCGTAAGTGTAATCAATAATATTACCGGTTTTATCGTCTTTTACATTGGTAATGCTGTACTCAGATATCGCCCCTTTTTCGATCAGGTCTTTCATTGTTGTGGTCATATCACGGCGCAAGGCTTTTAACTTATTCTCGGTAATGTCATCAGTAGAATAAATTGAGCCATATTTTTCCATAATAGAAAGTAATCTAAAATGATAAGTTTTTCCTGGCGCTGCATAACGCCAAAGATGATATAAGCGTAGCATCATCCAACGTGACAAACCGCGTTTTAACTCTTGCGCACTGTTAAAGTAATAACCTTTGTATTCAAGGTTATCAATCATGTTATGAACAAACGCATTTAAACACGCTACACATTTTACATTGCCGCCTTGCCCTTTCTTGCCACTAAAGTGAAGTGACGATAAAAAGTTCATGTTCGACTCGTAAAATGAATCATCAATATCAGAATTTTTAGTATCGGTCGCAGAGTACTTAAATGAAAGCTTAGAACCTTGAAGTGCTTCAAGTGATTCTTTAATTTGCGGGTATGGCATTGATTGGCCAACCGCTTTAAGTTCTTGGGCTAATTCGTTCATAGAAAAAACCACGGCATATTGAATACCGGACTTAAAATTTATTTTTACTATTTTGCCTTTAGACGCAAGACGAATAAGCGCACGTTCTACTTTTTCTTCTCTATCTGATGGCCAAACTAAATATTCTACGTCTTCACCATCTTTACGCGTACTAACTACAGCCGGTGTTATTTTAATTTCACCGTCGTATAAAATACCATCTACTTTTTCAGATATTTTTCGCGTAATAATCGTTTTTTTAGGTGCTTCTTCTAATGGCAATTTTTTATGGCCAGAACGCACAAAACGTCCCCATAAATCATAATGGTTAAACGTGTTTGAATAAGCACGTAAGCCATGAGCTGCATTTTCGATAGAAATTCGCACATCTTTGTTATCTGTAAATAGTGCTAAACTTTCGTTATCAATTGCACTTTCCACCCCGTGTATTTGGCCCCTAAGTGTATCGGGCAAGTTATCTACCGAGATGTTGACCTTTCGGCTCATTGTTCTGATTTCCATTTTTTATTGCGACAGCTAATAACAACACATTAAACAGCAAAAGTTAAATGTTTAAGTTAGTATAAAAGTGATCTGACTCTAAATAAATGTATCAGATCACTATTATACTAAGCCGCGCTGATTGGGGTTAATTTCAGATCACTATTTTACTAAGTTAGGGGTTATAAATCTTAATTTTACTAACTCAGTGATATTTTTGTCCGTCAAATATGCTTTTTTTGATATTTTTACACGACAAACGTTAGTAAAATTAACACCTCCTGTGGATAACGAGGTTATGAGTTAGCATAGATCTGATCTGTACTTACTACAGATCAGATCTATACCAATTAAACTCGCTATTTAGTTTGCACGTAAGTGCATAACTTTATAATTTACTTAGTAAAAAACTGATCTTAAGCACGCTTTTTGTATATAACTTACTTAGTAAGCTGTGCATAACTCTAGTTTTAAAATACTGCTTAGTAAAAAGCTGATCTGCACGTAGATAAAGATCTGATCTTAACCAAGTATAAAGGTGATCTGCTTTTTTTAACATTATTGTTATAAATCATAATGTTATGTAGCTATTATACACCCTTAACCTTTATTACCTTATA